>QEVT01000183.1 GCA_003576755.1 bacterium
GCCGCGGCCCTGGCGTTCGCGGGGGCCGCCCAGGCGCCCGCGGCGATGCCCTCCGCCGCGGCGCCCGAGCGCGTCGCGGCCGGCGGCATCGCGACGTACGCCTGGGTGGACACCTGGGGGAACGCCCCCTGGCGCCTCACCGCCGGACGCTACGGCCACGCGGCCGACATCGCGGTGGCGCCCGACGGCACCGCTTTCGTCCTCGACCGGCGCCACCAGGCCGTCCACGTGCTGGCGCCGGACGCCCGCGCACGGGCGGTCTTCCGACTCGCGGCGCCGGACGACGGCCGGACGTGGACCGCGCGGCGCATCGACGCCGGCCCGGACGGCGACGTGTACGTCCTCAGCTCGGCCCCGGACGACGGCCGCTACGTCAGCACGGTCGCCCGGCTGGCGCCGGACGGCAGGGTGCGCGCACGATTCGGCGCCGACCTCGACTACAACGATGTCGCCGTCGGCCCCGACGGGCGCATCTACCTGACGCGCGCGCAGTCGGCGACGGCGGCGACCCCTCCGCCGCGGGAGCGCCCGCCGCCGACGAAGGGCGGGGTCGACGTGTTGGACGCGTCCGGGCGCCGGTCGGCGACGCTCGACGACCGGCCGCTGTTCTTCCCCGTCGGGGTCGATGTCGGCCCCGACGGGACGGTGTACGTCGTCAACCGCCTGCCCAACCCCGGCGGCAGCGACCCCGGCCCCGTGCCGACGCCGCTGCCGTCGTGGCGGCCCACGGGCCCGCGTGCGCCGGCGGACGCCCCCGCGCCCGTCGCCGGGGTGGTGGTCTACGCGGCAGACCACGCCTACCGCCATACGGTGCCGTTCAACGCCGCCGACGACGTGGCGGCCGCGTCGGACGGAGCCTTCGTCGCGCGCAACGTCGAGGTCTTCGCGCTCGGCGACACGGCGGCGCTGTGGGCTGGCCCCGCCGGCCAGGTGCACGCGCCCGGCGCCAACGCCGTGCTCCACCTGGCGGCCGCGCCCGACGGCCGGCTGCTGGCCAGCGCCGCGCACTGCCATGCCCAGGGCGTGCTGGTGTTCGACCCGCCGGTCGCTCCCGCGGCGCCGCGCTTGGTCGGCGCCCTCGACCGGCCCGAGCTCGAGGGGCCTGCTCACCCGCAGCGCGTGGCCATCGCCGCGCGTGGCCCGGTGCTCCTGCAGGGCCGCTTCACGCGGACGTGGGACGCCGCGACGGGCGTGTGGACGTACCGCACCGGCACGACGACCGACCAGCCCCAAGCCGTCCAGCGCTGGTCGCCTGCCGGTGCGCCGACCGCGCAGCTCGGGGTGTGCAGCGGGCTGGCCACGGTGTGGGCCACCGACGTCTCGACCGCGTGGTGGGCCCGCGACGTCGCGGCCGACGGCCACGACGTGTACACCGTCGATCCGGGGTTGGTGGAGCGCCGCCCCGACGACGGATTCCCGGCGTGGACGGTCATGCCGGCCACCCTCGATGTGGCCGGCGCGGCGGCGGCCGGGGAGGCGTCGCGCCTCGCGGCGGCCGACGCCGATGCCGGACGGGTGGCGGTGCTCGACACCGGCGCGGGCGTGGTGCACGTCCTGAGCCGCGACGGGGGCCTGAGCCGGCGTTGGACCTACCATGACGACCCCGGCGCCGACGCGCCCGGCGTGCCGGTCGACATCGCGCTCGAAGGCGACACGGTCTTTCTGGCCGATGCCGGCCGCGGGCGGGTGTGGGTGTACGCGCTGGACGGCACCCCGCGCGGCGCATGGCCGGTGCACGACGCGCCGGTGGCGCTGGCGGCAGGACCGGACGGGGACGTCTTCGTGCTGGGCCGCCGGTGGGGCCTGCGCTACGATGCCACCGGCGCGCTCGGCGCGCTGTGGCGGCTGCCGGACGTGGCCGCCGTCGGGCTCGACATCGACGTCGGCGACGACGGGCGCGTGTTCGTGCCGTGGGTCGACGCCGTGCCGGCGCCGGAGCCGACCGACCCGCCGCTGCGCGTGCTCCGGCGGGCGGGCATCTGGGTCTTCGCCCCGGTCGCCGCCCTGCCGATGGCCGACGTCGCCCCGCCGCCCGGCGCCTGCCTCGCGCTGCCCGACAAGACCGCCTCGCCCCGCGTCGTGCCGCTGGGCGACACCGTCGAGGTCCGCCTCGCGGTGGCGGGGCGGTGCCCCGATCGGCGCGGGCGGGCGCAGGTGATGCTCGTCGTCGACACGTCGCGCTCGATGAACGGCGACAGCAGCCTCGACCGCGCACGGGACGGCGTGCTGGCGCTGCTCGGCCGCGTCGACCCGGCCTCGACCGACGTCGGGCTGGCCACGTTCGCGGACGATGCCGTGCTGGAGGCCCCGCTTGGCCGCGACCTGCCGTGGATCGCGCGGCGCGTGGCCGCGCTCGCGGGATGGGGCGACAGCCGTCTGGCGGCCGGGCTGGACGCGGCGCGGGTCGAGCTCACCGGACCGCGCCGCGATCCGGACGCCACGGCGCTGATCGTCGTCGCCACCGACGGCGATTACAAGGGCAGCATCGCGGCGGCGGTGGCCGACGTCCGCGCGGCCGGCATCGCCGTGCACGTGCTGGTGTTCCCCGGGCGCGGCTATGCGCGCGAGCGCGCCGCCAGCCTTGCGCTCGTGCTCGGGGCACCCGACGCCGTGGTCGTCGACCCCGACGCCGCGGCGCTCGCCGTGTTGGCGGCCCGGTTGGGGGACGCGCGGCCGGAGCCGGGGTTGTTCGAGACCGTGTCGGTCCGCGATGCGCTCCCCGCCAACATGCGCTACGTGCCGGGCTCCGCCGCGCCGCCCGCGCGATACGACCCGGAGGACCACGCCCTGACCTGGGTGTTGGGCGCGACGGACGCCGCCACGGGCGTCGACCTGCGCTACCGGCTCGAACCGCTCGCGGTGGGCACGTGGCCCACCAACGTCGAGGCGACCGCAACGTACCGCGACGCCCTCGGGCACGCCGGCCGTCTGACGTTCCCGGTGCCGGAGGTCAAGGTTTGGGACCGCGCGAGCCTGACGCGGCGCGCCTTCCTGCCGTCGGCCACGGGCGGCGCCTGTCTGCGCCCGGCGGTGCCGCTCGACGTCGTGCTGGTGCTCGACGCCTCGGACAGCATGAACGAGCCCGCCGGGGGCGGCACCACCAAGCTGGCCGCCGCGCGGTCGGCCGCGGCCGGGTTCATCGACCTCTTGACGCTCGGCCCCGACCGGGCCGCCGTGGTCGCCTTCAACCGGGTCGCACGATCGATGACCGGCCTCACCGCCGATCGCGCGTCCCTCGCCGCCGGGCTCGCCGCCGTGGCCACGTCGCCGGGCACCCGCATCGACGCCGGCCTCGAGGCGGCCGAAGCGCTCGTCGCCGCGCAAGGCCGCCCGGGAGCGCGAGCGGTGGTCGTGGTGCTCACCGACGGCTTGCAGGCGGGCGACGTGCCCGCGGCCACCGTGCTCGACCGCGCCGACCGCCTCAAGGCTGCGGGCGCGCGGGTCTATCCCATCGGCCTGGGGCCGACGATCGACCGCGACCTCATGCGGGCCGTGGCCTCGGCGCCGGGCGACTTTCTCGAGTCGCCGACGACGGCCGACCTGGCGCGGGCGTTTTCCGCCGTGCGGGACCGTCTGGCCTGTCTGGCGCCGTGACGCGGCGATTGCACGCTCCCGCACGTATCTATCGTCGGCCTGGCGCGTTCTATATGGCGTGGCGCGGTCGCCTCGGGCAAGGCGGTTTGTGACGGGGGCGCGCTGCGGGGGGACCATTTGAGCAAGAGCGCCGTATTTGCCGTCTTGTTGGCCGCGCTCGGCGCCGGTTGGAGCGTCGGCGCGATCGTCGCGCGCCCGCTCCCGAACCCCCTCGGCCAGGCCGCACCCACCTCCACCGGCTACCCCCCGACCACGTTCAAGCTGGCGCTCAACCGGTGCGAGGCCTTGATCTGCCTGACCGTGGATCCGTGGCTGCAGGAGCTCTATCTGGTCAACGTGCGCGGCGACCGCGTGGACCTCATCCCGAACGTCAACGCGCCCCCCGTGGTCGACCAGCCGCTCTACATGGGCATCCACGACTGCGTGTCGGTGCGCTTCTCGGTGATCCATCGACCGCCCGGCAACACGACCGACATCGTGGTGCGCGTCCACGACAACATCGTGCCGCGCGTGTACACCGTGGCGTGGCCCAACAACTACCGGTACCAACCCGGCGACCCGGTGCAGATCGGCATCGCGTACTCCTACGATCGGGCCGGCGCCCGGACCACGCGGGTGGTCCGCTCGATCCCGTCGCTGCCCCCGTGCGGCGTCCCGGGCACCGTCTCGCCGACGGCCTCGCCGACGCCGTCGGCGACGGCGACCGACACGCCGACCCCGACCCCGACGGACACGCCGTCGCCGACCCGCACCGCGACGCCGACGCCATCGTCGACCGCGACGCCGACGGCCACGCGCACGTCGACGCCAACCGATACCGCGACGCCGACGCGGACGGCGACGCCGTCGGTGACGCCGTCGCTGCCCCCGCCGACCGTGACCCCGACGTTCACGCACACCCCGACGCCGACCCCGACGCCGACGGCCTCTCCGACGCCGTCCGCGACGCCGACGCCGTCCATGACGCCGACGCCGACCGCGACGCCGACGCCGTCCGTGACGCCGACGCCGACGGCCTCTCCGACGCCGACCGCGACGCTGACGCCGACCGCGACGCCGACACCGTCTGCGACGCCGACGCGAACGCCGTCTCCCACAGCGTCGGCGACAGCGACGCCGTCGGTGACGCCGTCGCTGCCGCCGCCGACCGTGACGCCGACGCGAACGCCGTCGCCCACCCCGTCGGCGACCGGCTCGCCGACGCCGAGTCCCACGCCTTCGCCGTCCGCGACACCGTCCGCGACCCCATCGCCGACGCCGACGGCCACCCCGAGCCGCACGCCGTCGGCATCGCCGACGGCGACGCCGACGCGGACATCCTCGCCGACCGCGACGCCGACGGGGACGCCGTCCCCGTCGCCGTCCCCGTCGCCATCGCCGACGCCGTCCCCGACGCCCCCGGGCCGCGTGATCTACATGCCGAAGCCGTTCCTGCCGCGGCCGACGACGATCCCGATCTACATGCCGAAGCCGTTCTTGCCGCGGCCGACGACGTTCCCGATCTACATGCCGAAGCCGTTCCTGCCGCGGCCGACGACGTTCCCGTTGCACATGCCGAAGCCGTTCCTGCCGGCGCCGCAGGCGTCGCCCGGCAGCGGGAGATGATGCGCGGTCGACGGGCCGCGACAGTCGGACCGCTGCGGCCGCACCGTTCGCGCTGCGTCCGGCCTGCCGTCTAACGGTCGACGAGCGCCAGCGCGTCGGCCACCACACCCACGCCGGCCCCTGGCTGGCGTGCGTGCTCCGACAGGTGACGCCGCCAGAGCCCGGCGCGCGGCGCGCCGTGGAACAGCCCGCGCATGTGCAGCGTGATGCGGGCGAGCGGCTCGCCGGCCGCCACCTCGCGCGCGATGTAGGGCAGCATGCGCGCGACGACCTCGGATCGGCTGGGCGCCTCGGCCGACCCGTCGCCCAGGATCCGCCGGTCGGCCTCGGCCAGCAGGTAGGGCTGGTCGTACGCGGCCCGTCCGATCATCACGCCGTCGACATGCCGCAGGTGGTCCTCGGCTGCGTCGAGCGCGACGATGCCGCCGTTGGTCACGATCACCAGGTCCGGGCGGTCGCGCTTCAAGCGGTGCACGTCGGCGTGACGCAGCGGCGGGATCTCGCGGTTCTGGCGCGGGCTGAGCCCGTCGAGCCACGCCTTGCGGGCGTGGACGATGAACGCGTCGCAACCCGCGGCCGCCACGACCTCGACGAACCGCGCCATGTCGTCGTAGGCGTCGCGGTCGTCGACGCCGATGCGGTGCTTGACGGTCACCGGCACGCGCACGCGCGCGCGCATCGCCGCCACCGCGTCGGCCACCGCCTCGGGGCGAAGCATGAGGCACGCCCCGAAGGCCCCGTGCCGTACCCGCGGGCTCGGGCAGCCGACGTTGAGGTTGATCTCGTCGTAGCCGAGCTCTTCGCCGATGCGCGCGCACATCGCCAGCGCTGCCGGGTCGTCGCCGCCGAGCTGCAGCGCGACCGGGTGCTCGGCCGCGTCGAAGGCCAAGAGCCGGTCGCGTCGGCCCCGCAGGATCGCCTGGACGGTGACCATCTCGGTGTACAGTCGGACGTGCCGCGAGATCTGCCGCACGAAGTACCGGCAGTGGCGGTCGGTGCAGTCCATCATCGGCGCCAGGCACAGCCGGTGGCTGGCCGGCACGAGGCGGCTCACGCGCCCGTGGACCGGGCCGCCCAGTCCTCGTCGCCGATGAGCGTGACGACCTTGAAGCCCTCGGCCAGCGCGACGCCGTGCCCCGCGCCGGTGCGCTCGGCCCACTCGCGCAGGCGCGGGGCGGGGTCCCACTCGCCCATCTGGCTGGCGTGCGCCCGCAGCGCGGCGATCTTGAGGTCGAAGGTGTCGCCGATGTCGACGACGGCGTCGCCCTCGGCGAACCCGATCACGTAGACCTTGCGCACCTTGTGCGGGGCCAGGCCCTCGTCCGCCAGCTCCTGGAACACGTGCGGCTGGCCTGCGGCCGGGAAGACCGCGTCGATCGCCGCCGTCCCGACGGCCCTGTGGTCCGGGTGGTTGATGTACTCGCCGCGCACGTAGAGGACGGTGGGATCCATGGTCACCACGACCTCGGGCTTGAAGCGGCGAATCTGGCGGACCAGCGCCTTGCGCAAGTCGAGCGTGTTGACGACGACGCCGTCGGGTTCGCCGAGGAAGACCACCTCGCGGACGCCGACGTGCTCGGCGGCCGCGCGCTGCTCGGCCTCGCGGATCGCGGCCGCCTGCGGCCGGCTCAGCGCGACGTCGGCGATGCCGGCGTCGCCGCTGGTGCAAACGACATAACACACCTCTGCGCCATGGCGAACCCAGCGGGCCACGGTGCCGGCACAGCCGAACTCGATGTCGTCGGGATGCGCGACGATGACCATCGCGCGTTGCGGGACGTAATCGGTGACGTTCATGGTTCCTTCTCGATGATGGGCGGGGAAGCGCAAGCGGAAGGTGCGCGCCGATGGGAGGCCGAGGTTGGCGCCGAGGCAGTCATGGCCCGAGGCTCCTCAATGCCAGGCTTCGACCACGATCCTTCCGTCGCGCGTTCGAGCGATCTCGGGCACGGGGACGCGGCCGGGCTCCTCGGGCGCCCGGGCGATCGCCGCGCCGATGCGGAGCTGGGTGGGCGCGAGGTCGAGCGCGCACACCACCGTCTCGGCAGGGCGGCCGGCCTGGTCGGCGAGCCCGGCCTCGACGATGCCGCGCAGCCGGCCCCAGACGATCACGCTCCCACCGGCGATCACTTCGGCGCCGGCGTTGACGTCGCCGATCACGACCACCGGGCCGGCGTGCGCCACGCGCTGGCCGCTGCGCAGCGTCCGGTGGACGACGAGGGCCGCATCGGCCGGGACGGGCGGGGGCGGGGGCGACGGCGCGCGCGGCGCCTCGGCCCCCCGGCCGCCGTGCGGGGCGGCGACCACGGCCGTCACGCGCAGCCCGGCGTCGCGGACGATGTCCGCGA
>QEVT01000184.1 GCA_003576755.1 bacterium
CGCTTCGAAGCTTCGAATCTTCGAGAAGCCTACCGGATTGGGGCCGGGGTGGGTCAATTTTTCGGCGTTGATTGGGTCAGTTTGCCAGCGTTGGTAACAAGCGCGGAGGACCTGACTGCGGATAACCCGTTGGCACATCCGTGACCTATGATCCAGGTGCGTTGAATGCGCAATCGAGAATCCAACCGTCCTCATTCGGCCGACAACCTTGCCGTAACCCCCGACGTAACCGGAGAAGGAAAGGGAACCGCGATGGCGATCGGCAAACAGGAACTGGCATTGGTTCGATCACGCGAGCAACGAGCGATTGAGACCATCCGTGTCCACGCACTGTCTGGTTTGCGATCCTCGGTCTTCAAGGCAACCGAGCTGTACGCCACAATCAAGGCACTGGACCCACTTGAAACCTATTTGGTAGAATTGCCGGATCACGTACTCCGTGGACTGAGGCGTGGCGAATTTTTGTGGGACAAGACCGGCGTGGGCTTGTTGAAGGCGACCATCAGGAATGCGCGAACTGGAGCCATCGAGAAGCAGGTTCGCTTGCGGCGCAACCAGGCCAATCTCAGTGCTCTCAGAGCAATGAACGAGTTCGCCATACACTCACAATTGGGCGAGATTGTCGCTCGATTGGAGGCTATTGACGCCAAGATCGAACACCTGCTTGCCTCAGTAACTGATGATCGCTGTGGCAAGATTGATGCAGGACTCAGCTTGTATCATCTGGGCATAGCGATGGAAGACCTTGGTCGTCGTCAGCATCTTCTGTTGCAGGCTTTGCCTCTACTCGCCGAAGGACGCGCACAGTTGCTTCGGTCTGTTCATCGTGAAGTGACGAGCTTGGAACCACCCTCCGACTTGGAGCTTATTCTCAAGTCGCGCCCACTCGCCCGTGGTCCCTTGGATGACTTCGTGGATCGGTTCAAGGTTGTGGCGGCTAACACTGCCATGGCGATGGGTGCCACACGAGCAATGGTGATCATCCTCGAAGCGTGTGGAGAGTGGTCAGCAGCAAGACTTGCCGTCGATCAGCTTGTCGATGCCACCGAAGGCTACTCAGATAGGGCTGTTGCTCTTGAAGCATTCATTCCCTCCAGCAAGTCGGAGGATCTTGATCAAGTGTTTTGGAAACTTACCTGCCAACAACTCATCGAGTTGACACCCGGCCGTGATAGTGGTGAGCAACTGTCGATTCTCACGTCGTTCTCGCCGACGGAATTGACAGTTGCCACTCGATAGTCACGAGCGAAAGCGAGAGCGCCAAGTATGAACAACGACAACACTCCGAAGATGAATGGTGCCGACGGCGATGCGTCAGAAGCAATATGGAATGAACAGTCGAATGAGGCAAGTCAATCGAGACCAGGAGACAAAGCGGCGCGTCTCCAGGAAATTGGTAAAGCCATCGCTGGGTTCGTCATGACGACAGTGGCCCTTTTTGGAGCAGCAATACTATTTAGAAAACGAGGGAAGTGATCTCAATGGCCTTGGTCAGGGAGCGGATCATGGGCTGCGATCTCCTGTGGCATGTGTGTCAGTTCTCAAGGATGTGACTCCCGTCACCTCCCGTGCCCGCTCCCGCACGGCTCGCTGGACAGGCAGCGGTAGGCGTCGCCGGGTCGGCGCTCCTAGACGCCAGCCCCTCGAACGAGGTTGCGGACAAGGCGGTTGAGATGACTCAGGTAGGCGTCGATCTCTTCGTAGGCGTCGATCTCGACCGCTTCGTCGGCCGACAGCCGCCCGCGGCTCTGGGCGTCGACCAGCGCGGCGGTGCGCGCTTGGGCGCGAGGCGATGCCCGGAAGACCGGGACGCCTTCCTCCAATGCGATGTTGATCGAGCCGTCACCCGGCAACGACGCCGGCAGATGGCGCAGGTGCGGAAGCAGGCGTGTTGCGGTTACCGTCATGGTTCCCTCCCACGACAGCGGCTGCGAAGTCGGACGATGATCCGTTCGTTCGCGCCAACGATCCCACCACCCACTCATAGTCCAATAGAACCCGAGCCGCCCCGCTCGCCCCGCTCTGCCGCAGCCCCGTCGCCGCCCCGCTCCCCCCAAACACAAACCGCCGGGGCATCCCACACGCCCCGGCGGTCCGTTGTCCTCTATACTTGCCTGAGCCACCCGTCGGATTTGAACCGACGACCTGCTCATTACGAGTGAGCTGCTCTACCACTGAGCTAGGGTGGCGGGTGCGCCGGCAAGCGCGCCGGTCACCATGAAGTCAGACGCCGAAGCTCGCGCTTCGGCGTCGAGGAGCGGGCGATGAGGTTCGAACTCACGGCCTTCTCCTTGGCAAGGAGACGCTCTACCACTGAGCTACGCCCGCAATCGGACAACAATGATACCGAGCGGGCGCCGATGCGTCAAGTCCCGTCCGCACGGCCGGACACGCGCCGCAGCCCCACGCCGCCAGCCGACGCGCGCGCTCCGCTCGCACCGGCCCTGCCGCCGCCCGCCTGCCGCTGCACCATACCCACGTCCATGCCCATGCCCACGCCCATGCCCGTCCCATCCGCCAACCCGCTGCCCGACGACGAGGCCCACCTGTGGATCGCCCGGCTCGACGACCTGCGCGATCCCGCGCTCCTCGCCGCCTACGCCGATCTCCTCGCCGACGACGAGGCCGAGGCGTGCGCCCGGTACCGGCTGCCCGAGCGGCGCCACGAGCACCTCGTGACCCGCGCGCTCGTGCGGACCGTGCTTTCGCGCTACGCCGGCGACGTCCCGCCCCGGGCGTGGCGTTTCACCGCCAACGCCTACGGCCGGCCCGAGATCGCCGGACCCGCCGCGGGAGGCGCCCTGCGCTTCAACCTCTCCAACACGCGCGGGCTCGTCGTGTGCCTCGTGGCGCGCGGCCGCGAGGTCGGCGTCGACGTCGAGGCCGTCGATCGCGCCGCTCGGTGCCTCGATGTCGCCGACCACTACTTTGCGCCGCCCGAGGTCGCCGCGCTGCGCGCCCTGCCGCCCGCCGCGCAGCCCGAGCGGTTCCTGACGTACTGGACCCTCAAGGAGTCGTACATCAAGGCCCGCGGGATGGGCCTGTCGCTCCCGCTCGAGCGGTTCGCCTTCGTGCTGGACCCCGCCCGCCCCGACAGCATCGCCATCGAGATCGACCCCGCGCTGGGCGACCACCCCGACCGCTGGCAGTTCCGGACCCTTCGGTACCGCCACAGCCACACCATCGCCACCGCGGTCGAGCGGCGCTCCGACGACCGCGCGCCCATCCGCGTCGTCGCGCGCGAGACCGTGCCGCTCGTCGGCTAGCGGGCAAGCGGGCCTGGCACGCGCCCGCCCCCCACCCGGCCACGTCCGGCCGATGCCCCGAAGCTGCGCCCGCAGACAGGCCCTCGAACGCGCGGCCATCCCAACCGGCCACGCCCGCCCCGCTCAACCCGCCGACAGGTTCAGCCGCTTCATCACGCCTTCCGGCACCAGCGCGACCGCCAGCATGATCCACCGCCAGTAGCCCGGGATGTACGCGATGTCGCGCCGCCGCCGGATCGCGCCGACGATCAGCGCGCCCGCGCGCTCCGGGCCGATGAAGAGCGGCCCCTTGCGCAGGCGCGCCGTCATCGGGGTGTCCACCGGGCCCGGCCGCAGCTCGACCACCGCGACCCCCGCCGCGAAGAGGCGCGCGCGCAGCCCTTGCGCAAACGCGATCACCCCCGCCTTGGCCGCGCCGTACGTGTAGTTGGCCCGCCGGCCGCGGACGCCGGCTACCGACGTGATCACCGCCAGGCAGCCGCCGCGCTGCGCCTCGAGCACGTCGGCCGCCTGCGCCAGGAAGGCCACCACGCTCGTGGCGTTGGCCTCCCAGCACGCCAGCGTCGCCGCCACGTCGTGCTCGATCGCCGCCTGGTCCGGCAGCGTGCCCCAGGCCACCAGCACCACGTCGATCCGCCCCAGCGCCGCCTGCGCCGCCGCCAGCAGCTCCGCCTGGCGCGCCGTGTCGACCATGTCGATGACGAACGTCTCGACCCGCCCCGTCCCCCGCACCCGCAGGTCGTCCGCCACCGCCGACAGCTTGCCGGCGTCGCGTGCCGCCAACACCAGGTCGGCGCCGGCCTCGGCGTAGCGCCGCGCCACCGCCGCCGCGATCGCCGACGTCGCGCCGGCGACGAGCACCCGCTCGGCCGTCATGCGCCGCCCCCCAGCGCCCCCGCCGCGGCCGTGGCCGCCGACGGTCCCCCGGCACCGGCCACCGATGCCGGCGCGGAGGGCGCGGTCGCCTGCGCCTTGGCCGGCACACCGTCGCTCGCGCCCAGCCCCGCCGTCACCCGGCGCCAGAAGCTCGACGAGAACGCCGGGTCGACGTGGCGCGCAAAGGCCGCCCACTGCGGGTAGAACGCCTCGAACGACCGCGGCGACATCCGTGCGTCCTTGGCCGGGTACACGGCGCCACGCGCCTCGATCACCAGCGCGTCGATGGCATCCAGCAGCGCGAAGATCTCCGGCCCGCGGTTGGGGATGTCGACCGCCAGCGTCACCCCGCGGCGCGGGAAGCTGAGCATGCCCGGCGAGCGGATCGACCCGAACACCTTGCCCACCACGAAGTAGGCGCTCCGGCTGGCCGCGATCCGGTCGAGGATCTCGCGCACCACCGCCAGCCCGTCGTCGAACGGCACCACGCACTGGTACTGCAGGAAGCCCCGCTTGCCGTAGGCCCGGTTCCAGTTGTGCACCACGTCCAGCGGGTAGAAGAACGACTCGTAGCCCGCGAACGCCCGCGCCGACTTGCGCCCCAGCACCGCGTACTGGACCTCGTTGAACACCCGGATCGACAGCGGGTTGAGCACCCACTCCGGCACGTCCATCGGCAGCCGCAGCCGCGACGGATGGGCGCCGCGCCACGTGCCGTCGCCGCGGGCGTGGTTGCCCCCGAGGAACACGCCGCGGCCGAGCCGGCGCCCGCGCGACATCCCGTCGATCCAGCCTGCCGTGTACTCGTCGTCGGCATCCGCCGCCTCCGAGAGCGCGAAGAAGTCCTCGAGCCTCCCGAAGCGCGACGCGCGGAGCTCGATCTGCGGGCCCGGGATCGGCTTGAGCGCGATCTCGGCCCACAGGATGACCCCGGTCAGGCCCAGCCCCCCGATGGTCGCCTGGAACAGCTCGGCGTTGGCGGTGGGCGAGCACACCAGGCGCGTCCCGTCCGACCGCAAGAGCTCGAGCTGCGTGACATGGCACCCGAAGGTGCCCGCGCGGTGATGGTTCTTGCCGTGCACGTCGTTGGCGATGGCGCCGCCGATCGAGACGAACTTCGTGCCGGGCGTCACCGGCAGGAACCACCCGCGCGGCACGATGAGGTTCAGGATCGCGTCGAACCCCACGCCCGCCTCGGCCCGCAGGAGGCCGCGGTCCGCGTCGAAGGCGATGAAGCGCGCCAGGCCGTTGACGTCGAGCACGGTGCCGCCGTCGTTGAGGCAGCTGTCGCCGTAGCTGCGGCCACGGGCATACGGGAGCAACGGCCCGGGCAGGTCCGCCAGCGAGGGCGGTTCGTCGCGCCAGCGGATCGGCACGACGGCGCGCGGGGTGGCCCGAGGGAACCGCCCCCAGGACTCATAGCCTGACATCGGCGGCGATTATAGCCGGTCCGAAATGGCCGCGCGACAAACGACGGGCTTGACAACTATCTTGCAATGCACTATAGTGGTGGCCGGACGTCGACGTCACCCATGACCAGCGGCCATCGGCGACCACAGCGACAGCCGGGATCCACCGGCCTGGAGACGGGGAAAGGGCGATGAACGATCGCAACGGACGCAACGGGACGGCCTCATCGGTGACGTTCACCTTCAACGGCACGCTCGACACGGCGGTGGAGGTGGTGCCCGCCCCGCGCGCGGCGTCGCCCCGGGCCGCCGAGGCCTTGCCGGCCGCGGCGCGCGGGCCGCTCCTCGCCGTCATCGCGCCCGACGCCCCGGAGCGCGACATCCACATGCTCGTCGACGGGCTGCGCCTGCGCGGCATCGAGGCGTCGGTGTTCGACGTCGGGCCGGGCGTGGTCATGCTGCCGGACGCGCCGCTGGCCGAGGCCGAGGCCGTGCTGCGCGCCCACCCCGGCATCGCCCACGTCGGCAGCCCCGACTCCCCGTACCGGCTGGCCCGGCGCGAGGTCGTGCCGGAAGGCAGCGTCGTCGCCATCGGCGGTGTCGCCTTCGGCCGGGGTGCCTTCGGCGTCATCGCCGGCCCGTGCGCCGTCGAGAGCCGGGCGCAGATCCTGGCCGCCGCGCGCGCCGTGGTCGAGGCCGGCGCCGGCGTCCTGCGCGGGGGGGCGTTCAAGCCGCGCACCAGCCCGTACGCGTTCCAGGGGCTCGGGCTGCCCGGCATCGACCTCCTGGTCGAGGCCCGCGCGGCCACCGGCTTGCCGTTCGTCACCGAGGTCACCGACGCGTCGCAGGTCGAGGCGCTGTATCCGCACGTCGACGCGTTCCAGGTCGGCGCGCGCAACATGCAGAACTACGAGCTGCTCAAGGTCATCGGCGACGGCGACAAGCCGGTGCTGCTCAAGCGCGGGCCGAGCGCGACGCTCGAGGAGTGGCTGCTCGCCGCCGAGTACGTGCTGGCCGGCGGCAACCCGCGCGTCATCCTGTGCGAGCGCGGCATCCGCACGTTCAACCGGGGCACGCGCTACACCCTCGACCTCGCCACCATGGCGCTGGCCCGCCGCGAGACGCACCTGCCGGTCATCGTCGACCCCTCGCACGCCACGGGCGATCCCGACCTCGTGCTGCCCATGGCCCGCGCCGCGTTGGCGGCGGGCGCCGACGGCGTCATCGTCGAGGTGCACCCCGCCCCGGCCGAGGCGCTGTCCGACGGGGCCCAGGCCCTGGTCCCCGCCCAGCTTCACGCGATGGTGGCCGAGCTCGAGGCGCTGGCGCCCGTGCTCGGGCGCGCGCTCAGCCGACCCCACCGCGCCTGATCCACCGGCCCGGCGGGGTCGACCCGCCCGGGCCGATCCCGGAGGCACCCGTTCATGATCCACGCCAACCTCGGACGCCTTGCCGGTATGCGCGCGCCATCGCCGGTCACGAGCACCCTCCACCCCGACCAGGTCCTGGTCGTCTTCGACGGCACGTGCGGCCTGTGCTCCGACATCGCCGGCTGGACGATGCGCCTCGACTGGCGCCGCAAGCTCGCCTGGCTGCCCGCGCAGACGCCGGGGCTCCTCGACGCCGTCGGGCTCACGCCCCGCGACGCCGACACCGCCGCCTGGGCGATCATGCCCGATGGCGAGCCGCGCCGCGGCGCGGCCGCCATCGCCGCGGCGACCGACGCGCTGCTCCCCGGCGGCCCGCCGCTGTGCGCCACGCTCCAGCGCCTCCCGGGGCTGCGCGGCGCCAGCGACGCGGCGTATGCCTGGGTGGCGCGCAACCGGGGCCGCTGGCCCGGCCATCCGGTCTGCGACCGCCGGCCGCCGCCGCCGCTGGACGACACCGTGCGCTGGGAGATCGAGCGGCGCCACGAGCGCTTCTGCCTGGGGTGACCGCGCCCGGCGGACCGCCGCCTGGCATCC
>QEVT01000185.1 GCA_003576755.1 bacterium
GCCGCGCGGCGGCGGCGGGGTCGGGACGCGGGACGCCTGGAGGGACGCTTCGGCCTCGGCCGTCGCGCGCCGGGCCTCGTCCAGCGCGAGCGCGACGCGGGCTCGCCAACGTGCCGCCGCCCGCTCCGGCTCGGCGCGGAGCTGCTTGGCCCGTGCCTCGAAAGCTTCTGGGCTGTCGACGCCGGCGAAGTACGCCACCAGCCAGGCGGCGAGCCCGCCCAACAGGGCGCCGGTCGCCAAGCCGGCACCGAATCGAATCGCTCGGAACATGCCTGCCTCCTCAGCCGTGGGGTTGGGCGTCGGCCACGCCCGACGGCGCAGGCCCACCTTCGACAACTGCCGGGCGCGCCGCGCCCAAGGGTGCCGCCGGGTCGACGTCGCCGAGAGGCGCCGCGGGCGCCGGCGCGCCGATCGGCGTGGACGCGGCGGTCCCTCCGGCCATCGCGGGCGGCGCGGCGGCCGGCGACGGCGGGATGCCCTTGTAGAAGTCGCGCACCAGCAGCGTCAGCGTGCGCGAGGTGTGGACGATGGCCAGGGCCGCCCCGGCCCGCTCGTGCATGCGCGAGCCCATGAACTGCGCCGTGTTGCGCACGGTCTCGCTCGTGCCGTACACCGAGTCGAGGATCGGCTGCACGTCGGCGTAGAGCTGGCGTCCGAGGCGATAGAGCTGCCACGCCACGGCGGCCCCGATGACCGACGCGGCGACGACCGCCGCCGCGGCCAGGATGACCACGATGTCGCGCAGCAGGGTGGTGAATGTACCGTCCACGATCTCGCCCTCCTCCCCTGCGCCGAGCGCAGGCTGTCGCTGCCGCCGCCGTACGGGCAGCCCTCACGGCGCACGGCGCTCCGCGACGACGGCAGCGGCCGTGGCCACCACCGCCCCCAGGACGCCGTGCACGACGTGCACCTGGCCGACGACGCCCCGCAGGTGCCCGAGCGCCCGACCGAGGGCCTCGCCCGCCGCGAACCCGACGAGCGCCGCCAGCAGCGTCACCGCCCAGCCGCGCCACGACCGCCCGAACAAGGCGTGCACGGTGCTGGCGACGAGCACCGCCAACAGCACGACCAACGCCAGCGCCGGCGGCATCACGCCACCGCCGCGATGACGCCGCCGCCGATGACGGCGTCGTCGACGTAAGCCACGAGGCCCTGCCCAGGCGCCGGAGCCCTTTGAGGGGCATCGAACACCGCCTCGGCCGTGAGGCCAGGGCCCGGCAGCAGGAGCGCCGGCGCCGCCGGCGAGCGGTAGCGCACCTGAGCCGCCACCCGCATCGGGGCCGCCGGCGGTGCGCCGGTCAGCCAGTGCATGTCGCGGACGGCCACCCGGCGCTTGCCGAGCATCGCGTCCGGCCCGACGACCAGCGCGTTGCGCACCGGGTCGCGCGCCACGACATACACCGGCGACCCCACGGCCACGCCGAGGCCGCGGCGCTGCCCGACGGTGTAGCGCGGCAGGCCGTGATGGCGGCCGAGCGTGCGCCCGTCGGCGTCGACGATGGCGCCGGGGCGGAGCGCATCGGCCGGCAAGTGGCGGCCGAGGAAGCCCGCGACGCCGTCCGGCCCCGTCCAGCACAGGTCGACCGAGTCGGGCCGCGCCGCCACCGAGAGGCCGAAGGCCGCCGCCAACGCCCGCACCTCGGGCTTGGTGTAGACGCCCAGCGGGAACACGGCACGTGCGAGCTGGGCCTGTGACAAGCGGTGCAGCACGTACGACTGGTCCTTGTCGGCATCGACGCCGCGGCGCAGGCGGTGGCCCCCCGCCGGGTCAACGTCGACGCGGGCGTAGTGCCCGGTGGCGAGGCAGTCGGCCCCGAGCGCCCGGGCGTGCTCGAGCAGCCACGCGAACCGAATCCGCCGGTTGCACGTGAAGCACGGGTTGGGGGTGTCGCCCGCGGCGGCGGCGGCCGTGAACGCATCCACCACCTCACGCTTGAAGACCGAGGCGGCATCGAGCACCTGGAAGGGGATGTCGAGGGCGTTGGCCACCGCGCGCGCGTCGTCGATGGCGCCGAGCGTGCAGCACCGGTTGGGCGCCTCTGCGCCGGGCTCGGCCCACAGCCGCAGCATGACCCCGAACACGCGGTGCCCGCCGGCCACACACAGCGCCGCCGCCACCGAGCTGTCGACGCCGCCGCTCATGGCGACCGCGACGGTCGACCCGGCCGGCAGCTCCGGCAGGCGGAGAGGGTCGGGCGGCGGGTTCATCCGGCCCCGGTCATTCCGGCCGGTCGATTTGCTCGATGTTGCCGTCGGGCAACAGCCGCCACGCACGGGTCAACACCTCGCCGCGCTTGCCGAGCGGCTCGAGCCGCCGGCCGTTGAGGATGATCTGGGTGTCGCCGGCGTTGCCCATCCGGATCAGCACCTGCGACTTCGCCTGGCCCTTCCAGGCATCGCCCTGGCGCAGGAAGCCCTCGTAGGCCTCCTCGCCGTCGAGGAGGATGCGGAGCCAGGCGTTGCCGTTGGCGCGCACCTCCACCCCCAGCCCGCTGGACGCCGCCGCCGTGGCGCCCGCGGTGGCGGTGGCCAGCGGCGCCGCCGTGCTGCGCAGCGGGCTGGTCGGCGCACCCGAAGGCGACGGGCCGGGAGTCACGGCCGGCGTGGCGGGCGGCGGGGTGCCGGGCGTGCCGAGCGTGCCGGTCACGGGCGCGCCGGCGGCCGGGACGGTGGTCGCGGCCGACCGCTGCGTCGGCACCGGCGATGCCGCGGCACGCGGCGTCGCCGAGGGCGCCGGGCGCGTCGGCGTGGCGCCGGCCATCTGGATCGCGGGCAGGACGTAGCCCCGCACGATCCATGCCATCAGGCCGACGGCGGCGACCATGATCACCACGGCCATCACCATCTCGAGGCTGACGCGCGGTTCGTTGACCAGCGGCCGCGAGATGAGCTGGGGCTCCGGCATGCGGGCCTCGTTCGGCCGCTCCTTGACGTACAGCCGCAGCACGCTCGCCTGGCTGACGCCGAGCGCGCGCGCGTAGTTCTTCAATAGGCCGCGGGTGTACACGCCCGGCGGCAGGGCGTCCCACTCGCCGCTCTCCATGGCCTCGAGGTAGACGCGGCGGATCCGCGTGAGGTCTTCGACCTCGTCGAGGGTCAGGCCGCGCTCCGTCCGGTGGCGCTCGAGATACGCCCCTAGCTCCGACATCGCCATGCTGCATCGTCCAAGCGGTTGCCAACGCGTGAGATTATGTTTGATTATGACGTCCGCAGCCGGGCCGGTCAAGGCGGGAAACGGCGCAGGGCGCCCCCAGCGGGGCGCCCTGCGCCTGTCGACGCGCCGCGCGAAGCGACGCGCCGCTCGCCTGTCCGGGGCACGGGCTACTTGATGCTGACCTTGGCGCCCTCGGCCTCGAGCTTGGACTTGATCGACTCGGCCTCCTCCTTGGAGACCCCGCTGGCCACCGTGGCCGGCGCGCCCTCGACGAGGTCCTTGGCTTCCTTCAGGCCCAGGTCCGGCTTGACGACGCGAATCGCCTTGATGACCTGGATCTTCTGGGCGCCGACGTCGTCGAGGATGACGTCGAACTGGGTCTGCTCCTCGACGGCCTCGGCCGCGCCAGCGCCGCCGCCCATCATGGGCATGGCGCCCATCATCACCGGCGCCGCGGCCGAGACGCCCCAGTGGTCCTCGAGCTGCTTGACGAGCTGCGAGGCCTCGAGGAGCGTGAGCTTGTCGAGTTCTTGAACGATGGTTTCCAGATCCGCCATGTCGATGCTTCCTTTCGTCTGTTGCGTTGCGATGGTATCGGGTGCGCGGGCCGCAAGGCCCGCGTGGGATGCGTCCGCGATGGGCCCGTGCGGCGATGCGCCGGGCCGGGCGGGGCTGCGGATCACGCCGCCGAGGCGTCGCCCTCGTGGTCGGCGTGCGCCCGGATGACCGTGGCCAACCCGCGGAGGGGTGCGGCAAGCACCGTGACGAGCTGGCGCTGCGGAGCCTGGATGACCGACAGGAGCCGTGCCCGCAGCTCGTCGCGGGTCGGCAGGTCGGCCAGGGCCTTGACGCCGGCGGCGTCGACGGGCTTGCCCTCGACGAGCCCGCCGCGCAAGGCAAACACCTCGTGCGTCTTGGCGAAGTCCAGCAGCGTCTTGGTGGGGCTGGACAGGTCGTCGTACAGCAGCACGACGGCCGTCGGCCCCCGCAGCAGCCCTTCCGGCGGCGCGATGCCGGCTTCCGCGCACGCCCGTCGCATCAAGGTGTTCTTGATCACCTGGACCTCGGAGCCCTTGTTGCGCAAGCTGGTCCGCAAGTCGCGCAGGTCGGCGACGGTCAGGCCGCGGTAGTCGGCCACCAACACCGCCGTGGCGCGCTTGAGCCGCTCGGTCATCCCGTTGACGACGACTTCCTTCTCACTGAGCTGGAGCGGCAATCCGATTGCCTCCTTTCTCTTGTCCGATGGCTTAAATCACGACGCCCCCACGGCCCGCGGCGGGCGCATGGGGGCGGAAAGGGCGTCGCCGGCACGCTCGCGCGCGCCGCCGCCGCCGACCGCGTCAGGGCAGCGCGCCGAGGCGCGACCGTCCGGACCGGCTGATCTGCCGCCACCGTCGCCTCCGCGGGCCCGGCCCCACCGGGGGCCGACTTGGGTCGGGGCGGTCCCCGACACCCGCGTTCTCGGGCTGTTCGGTGCGAACGACGATTCGGTTGTCTGGTGTGCCCGGCCGGCGGCCGGCCACGTGCGGCGGAGGTGGCTGGGACCGCCGGCGCTCACGGATGCCCGCGAGGCCGCCCGGCGATCCCGGTGGTCGATGCCGCCCGGCCCTACCCTGCCATCGACAGCGTGGCCGGGAGGTCGAGCTTGATCCCCGGACCCATGGTGCTGGCGATCACGACGTTGCGAACGTAGATGCCTTTGGCCCCGGACGGCTTGGCGCGCACCACGGCGTCGACCGCGGCAGCCATGTTCTCGAGGAGCAGCGGCGTGTCGAAGCTCTTCTTGCCGATCGGGATGTGCAGGTTGGCCGTCTTGTCGACCCGGAACTCGAGCCGACCGGCCTTGATCTCGCGGATGACGTTGCCGACGTCGTCGTCGGCCACGACGGTGCCGGCCTTGGGGCTCGGCATGAGGCCGCGCGGGCCGAGCACGGGGCCGAGCCGACCGACGACGCGCATCATGCCCTGGGTGGCGACGACGGAATCGAAGTCCAGCCAACCCTCGCGGATCTTGTCGGCCAGCTCGCCGCCTCCGACATGGTCGGCGCCGGCCGCCTCGGCCTCGCGCGCCGCCTCACCCTCGGCGAACACGAGCACCCGCACGGTGCGCCCGGTGCCGTGCGGCAGCGCCACCACGCCGCGCACCTGCTGGTCGGCGTGGCGCGGGTCGACGCCCAGGCGCAGGTGGATCTCGATGGTCTCGTCGAACTTGGCGGTGGCCACGGCCTTGGCCAGGTCCAGCGCCTCGCGCGGCGCGTACCGCTGGTCGCGATCGACCTTGTCCGCGACCGCCTTGCGCAGCTTGCCTTGCTTGGCCATGTTCAGCCCTCCACCACGGTGATGCCCATCGCCCGCGCGGTGCCCTCGATCATCTGCATCGCGGCGTCGACGTCGTAGGCGTTGAGGTCCGGCATCTTCTTCTCGGCGATGTCGCGCACCTGGGCGCGGGTGACGGTGCCGGCCTTGGTGTTGCCCGGGGTCGGGGCGCCCTTGCCCACGCCGGCGGCCTTCTTGATCAGCGCGGATGCCGGCGGCGTCTTGGTGACGAACGTGAACGACCGGTCCTGGTAGACGCTGATCTCGACCGGGATGATCTCGCCGGCCATGCCCGCCGTCCGGGCATTGTAGTCCTTGACGAACTGCATGATGTTCACGCCGTGCTGGCCGAGCGCGGGGCCGATCGGCTGGCCCGGCGTGGCGTTGCCGGCGGGGATCTGCAGCTTGATGATGGCCGTGATTTTCTGGGCCATGCGTGTGCTCCTCTCGCGATGAGTGCTGACGGCGCGCCCCAACGCGGGGCATCGCCTCCTCGACGGGCGGACCGCCGTCCGCCCCCACCTGGCCGCCGCTGCCTGCGTCGGCGGCCGCCTCGACCGTGCCTACACCTTCTCGACCTGCAGGAAGTCGAGCTCGACCGGCGTCTCGCGGCCGAAGAAGTTGACCATCAGCCGGACCTTCCCGCGGTCCATGTCGATGGCGTCGACGACGCCGTGGAAGTCGGTGAATGGGCCGTCGACGATGCGGACGTTCTGGCCCGGCCGGAAGCTGACGCGGATCGCCGGCTCCTCGGAATCCATGCGCCGCAGGATCTTGTCGACCTCGTCCTTGCGCAGCGGCGTGGGCTTGACCCGCTCGTTGTCGGTGCCGGCGGCGCCGACGAAGCCGGTCACGGCCGGCGTGTTGCGCACCACCGCCCACGACTCGTCGTTCATCAGCATGCGCACCAGCACGTAGCCCGGGAAGATCTTGCGCTCGACGATGCGGCGCTGGCCGTCCTTGATGTCGACCTCTTCCTCGACCGGCACGACCACCTGGAAGATCTGGTCCAGCATGGCCATGCTCTCGATCCGCTGCTCGAGGTTGCGCTTGACCTTGTTCTCGTAGCCCGAGTACGTGTGGACCACATACCACTGCGCATCGGCCGGGATCCCGGCCTCGGGGCCGGCAAAGTCGACCTCGGCGCCGGGCTCGACCGCGTCCGTCACGGCCGTCTCGGCCACGGGCGCGGGCTCCTGCTTGCGGGCCTTGGCACGGCGCTTCGCCGGCGGGGCGTCCGCGGCCACGGGAGCGGCCGCCGTTCCGTCTTCAGTTAGCGCTGTTGACACGTCCACCGTACCACCTCGGCCTGCCAGGCCTGTCGCCGTCGTGCTCCACGCCCTGCGATCACGCGCCGCTGACGACGCGGACCACCCAGTCGAGGGCCTGGGTGAAGACCCAGTCCACGCTGCCCAGGAGGATCGTCATCAACAGCGTCACGAACAACACCGCCACCGTCAGGTTGGTCGCCTCGTCGCGCGTCGGCCATACGACCTTGCGCAGCTCGGCCTTGGTCTCCGCAAAGTACTCGGTGGCTCGCGCCACCCACCCGCCCCGGGCCACGGCGGTCGTTTCGTCAGTCACCGCTTCCTCCTCGTCGGATCATCGCCCGGCCCCGGGCGCACCAGCCCCGGAGCCGGGCGACGGACATCGCTCGGCTTCGCCCGGCTACTTCGTCTCACGGTGCAGCTGATGGGCGCGGCAGCGCGGGCAGTACTTGCGGAGCTCCATCCGGCTCGGGTCGTTGCGCCGGTTCTTCTCCGAGACGTAGTTGCGCTCGCGGCACTCCGTGCACTCCAGCGTGATGACGGTGCGCGTGGCTTTCTTGGCCATGTGTAACCTCCTGGGTGCCCGGCCGCACGGCCGGGGCCCAACGCTCGCTCAGTACGGCCGGGCCCGGGATCAGGCCAGGATCTTGGTGATGACGCCGGCGCCGACGGTGCGGCCGCCCTCGCGGATGGCGAAGCGGCTGCCGCTCTCCAGGCCGACCGGCGTGATCAGCTCC
>QEVT01000186.1 GCA_003576755.1 bacterium
TCGGGCCTGAGCGGCCTGAACGGCACCGACCCGCGGGGCGACTGGACGCTGCGCATCGCCGACACGGTCGGCGGCGACTCGGGCACGCTCGAGAAGGCGGTCCTGAAGCTCAAGGTCGGGGAGCTGGTCGCACCGTAACCTGACGACGACCGCGGCAGGAACGCTGGCCCGCACGGGAGCGCCCGCCGCACCGAGAAAACGCACCGGGGCGCAAGCATCGCTTGCGCCCCGGTCGTGCGTTTAACGGAACGGACGCGGGTATAATCGAGCCCGATGACGCCCGATCCCATCGACGGCGGCTCGCGGGTCTGCGTGCAGACGGACGCCAGCGACGCGCTTGCGACGATGTCCACCTCGCCTGCCACGGCCTTTGGCGAAGGGGTCCGCCGGTTGCGCGCGCGGCTCGGCCGCCCGCTGCCCGGCCGCGACGCCGTGAAGGACGTCGCGCCGTCGGCCCGCACGTTCGTCGATGCCGATGCGGCCCGGGCGCAAGGCAGCCGTGAGGGCGGCGCCCTGCTCCTGGTGTATCCGTGGCGCGGCGAGCCGCACACCGTCCTGACCGTGCGCAGCGCCGCGCTGCGCGACCACGCCGGGCAGATCTCGCTGCCGGGCGGCCGCATCGAGGCCGGCGAGTCGCCGGTGGACGCCGCGCTGCGGGAAGCCTGGGAGGAGCTGGCCATTGGGCCGGCCGACCTCGACGTCCTCGGCGTCCTCACCCCGATCTACGTCCCGCCGTCGCACTTCCTCGTGCATCCCGTCGTGGCGGCGCGGCGCAGCCGGCCGGACCTCCGACCGCACGCGGCCGAGGTCGCCGAGGCGATCGAGGTGCCGATCGCCCGCTTCCTCGACGACGCCGTCCGCCGGGTCGAGATTTGGGACATCCGCGGTGAGCGGCGCCGCGTGCCGTTCTTCGACCTCGAAGGACACAAGGTCTGGGGGGCCACGGCCATGATCCTGCGCGAGTTCGCCGTCGTCTGGCGCGAGGCCGTGCTGTGACGCTCGCCGCAGCCGGAATGGGGCACCGGCTGCCCTCCGCCGTCGTCGCCGGACGGCTGTTCCTCGCCGTCCCGTTGGCCGAAGCGATGCGGGCCGCCTTGCGGGCACACCTCGCGCGGGCGACGGGCGGCCGACCCTTGCCCGGCCGCCGCACGGAACCCGACAGCTGGCACCTGACGCTGCGCTTCCTCGGCGCCACCGACGCCGTCGCCGGCGCGCGGCTGCTCGACACCTTGCGCCACACCGCGCTCGGGCCAGCGTTCGCCATCGGCTTCGGCGGGCTCGGGGCCTTCCCGCGGGCGAGCCGTGCCCAGGTGCTCTGGATCGGCGTCGACGCCGGCGTCGAGCCGCTGCGCGGCCTCGCCGACGCCGTCGAGCGCGCCGTGGTGGCGGCGGGGTTCCCCCCCGAGCCGCGGCGCTTCTCGGCGCACCTGACCCTCAGCCGGCTCCGGCCCGCCCACGACGTGCGGCCGATCCTGGCCGCCGCGCCGACCCCGCCGGCCGTCCGGCAGACCGTCGACGCCGTCGTCCTGTACCGCAGCCACCTCGAGCGCGACGGTCCGCGCTACGATGCCCTCGCGCGATTCCCTTTGGCCGTCCGACCCGACCCGGAGGACGCATGAGCGTCTTGGGCTTCACGGACCGCGGCACGGCGCCGCGCCTGACCGGCACGCCGGATCGGCGGTGCGACCCGCGTCGACCCGGACCCCGCGGTGCCCGCCGTGGCGCCGGGCGGCCCGCGGCGATGGGCCGCCGCTCCGGGACGGAGGGCGTGCTCACCCTGCGCTCAGCCGCGCCTCACCCGCGGTTCACGGCCGCGACGGTACAATCCCCCGGGCTCCGCGACCTGCGCTGCCCGCGTGGCACCCGCCGCCACCGCGCCTGCGGCGTGCCGGCACCCGTGCGTGCCGCCGCCTGCCTCCGAGGCCGATGTCCATGATCCAGCCACACCGCCGTCCCGTCGTCCTGATCATCCTCGACGGGTGGGGGCTTGCGCCGCCGTCCGACAGCAACGCCGTCGCCCTCGCCGACACGCCGGTCTTCGACGGGCTCCTGGCCACGTATCGCCACACCACGCTGCGCACCAGCGGGCACGACGTCGGCCTGCCCGACGGCCAGATGGGCAACAGCGAGGTCGGACACCTCACCCTTGGCGCCGGCACCGTGATCGACCAGGACCTCCTGCGCATCGATCGGGCCGCCGCCAGCGGGTCGCTGTGCGCCAGCCCCGCATTGGCCGTGCGGGCGCGCGGATCGGCGCTGCACTTCATGGGCCTGGTCGGCGACGGCGGCGTGCACGCGCACGCTCGCCACCTCACCGCCCTCGTCGCGTGCGCCCGCGCCGCCGGGCTCACGCGCGTGTACGTCCATGCATTCACCGACGGCCGCGACACCGCGCCGACGAGCGGCCTGGGCTTCGTCCGGGCCGTCGAGGCGGCCTTGAAGGACGCCGGCGTCGGACGCGTGGCGACCGTGGTGGGCCGCTACTGGGCCATGGACCGCGACCAGCGCTGGGAGCGTACCGCGCGGGCCTGGGCGGCGCTGGCCGACGGCGTCGGCGTGCGAGCATCGTCGGGCGCGGCGGCCGTCGAGGCGGCGTATGCCCGCGACGAGACCGACGAGTTCATCGCGCCGACGGTCGTCGCCGACGACGACGGCCGGCCGATCGCCACCCTTGGCGACGGGGACGGGGTGGTGCTGTTCAACTTCCGCGCCGACCGCGTGCGCCAGCTCCTGGCGGCCCTGACCGAGCCCGCCTTCGACGGCTTCGAGCGCCGACTCCCGGAGGACCTGTGCGTGGCGACGATGACGGAGTATCGCTCCGGGCAGCGGGCGGCGGTGATCAGCCCGTCGGGGGACGTGCCGTGGCCGCTCGCCCGCGTCGTCTCCGAGCACGGCTTGCGGCAGTTCCACACCGCCGAGACCGAGAAGTACGCCCACGTGACGTATTTCTTCAACGGCGGCCGTGAGGCGCCGTTCGACGGCGAGGAGCGCTGGATGGCCCCGTCGCCGAAAGTGCCGACCTACGACCTCCAGCCCGAGATGAGCGCGGGCGCGCTCACGCAGCACCTCGTCGATCGCATCCACCGGCGGGTCGACGACTTCATCCTCGTCAACTACGCCAACCCCGACATGGTCGGGCATACCGGCGACCTCGAAGCGGCCATCTGTGCGGTCGAAGCCGTCGATCGGTGCCTCGGCGAGGTGCTCGAAGCGACGGCGGCGGTCGGCGGCGCGGCGGTCGTGACGGCCGACCACGGCAACTGCGAGACCATGGTCGACCCCGCGACGGGCGGCCCGCACACGGCGCACACGCTCAACCCGGTGCCGTTCGTCATCGTCGACGGGGCGTTCCGCACCGACGCGCCCGAGCCCGTGGCCCTGACGCCGGGCCGCCTCTCGGACGTGGCGCCCACCGTCCTCGCCCTCCTCGGCCTCGCGCCGCCGCCGACGATGACCGGGTCGGTGCTCTTTCGATCGGTTGGGACTGCCGAAGCCGATTCGGTATAATCTGCATTCGCCTCGCTACCCTCAGCCTGCACCCAACAGCACGGACATCGGCCATGGCCTTGGATCGCGATCAAGTACAGGAACGCCTCGCCGCGGGGAATGGCGGGGCGCGCGACCTGTCCGGGCTGGACCTCAGCGGTGCCGACCTCAGCCGGCTGGACCTGCGGGGGGTCGACCTCAGCCGTGCCGACCTTTCCGCAGCCGACCTGCGCTGGGCGGTGCTCGAGGGCGCCGACCTGCGCTCGACCATCCTGCGCCGAGCCGACATGCGTTGGGCGGTGCTGCGCGGCACCAACCTGCGCCAGGCCGATCTCGGCCGGGCCAACCTCGGCTGGGCGGACGTCACCGGCGCCGACCTGTCGGGCTCCGACATGGATGGCGCCAACCTCGAGAGCGTCGACCTCAGCGTCTCGATCATGGACCGGCCGGCCCACTTCGGCGGCGGCCCGGCGCGCCCGCGCGCCCGTGCGGCGGCGGACGGCCCGCCGCGGCCGGTGGGGGGTGGCGCGGCGGCGGTGGCGATGCCCCGCCCGATGCCGGGATGGGCGCCTGCCGGATGGGCGCTGCCGGACGTGACCCCTGCCGCCGTCGCCGCGGCCGTGCTCGGCGTCGCCGCGCTGCTCCACGGGCTGGGCTGGCTCTTCCGGCGATCGTACTTCGTCGACGGCTTCCGCCTCGACGAGGCGGGCATCGTCGCGATCGGGCAGTGGGCCAACCTGCAGAGCGGCATCACCGACGTGGCGTGGCTGACCGTCAAGGCCCTGGTCGCCGCGCCGCTCGTGCTGGTGGCCGCCGCCATCGTGCTCGGGCTGGTGCTGTTGCCGGTCGGGCTCCTGTGGCGCTTCGGCGAGCGCGTGCTGGGCGACGTCGTGCGGCCCGGCATGCGCCCCGTGGTCGTGGGCGGCCTGTTCGTGGCCTACACCGCCGTCTTCGTCCTCGTCATCCTCCCGGCTCTGGCCGCCACCTGGCGCTGGGTCTCCGCCAACGGCCTTCCGGGCGACGAGGGCTTGCGGACGGTGGTCGACCTGTTCAAGACCGGGGGCCTGTTCACCCGCGCCGGGATCTTGGCGGTGCTGGCGGCGTGCGGCGTGCCGCTCTGGACGGCCTGGCGCTGGTGGTGCGGCTGGCTGGTCGCCTACCAGCCCCCGTTGGAATGGCGGCTGCGCTACCCGGCCCTCAACGCGGCCGTGGCCGGCGCGCGGACCGCGCCGCTCTTTCGGCACAACGGCCCTCTGACCGCCGACGAGATGCGCCGGCTGCGCGTGGTCGGCAGCGCGCTCGTGCTCGTCCTGGCCTTGCTGCTGACCGGGGCCGGGCGGGTGCGCGCGCTCCACGACATGTGCGACGGCGGCGACCTGCAGCGCCTGCAGCTTTTCTTCGGCGAGCCCCCTGCCAACGTCCAAGGGGCGACGCTGTGCCAACGGTTGGTGGCCGAGACCGACGACGCCTACTACGTGTTCTTCCCGAGCCAGACGCGCGAGGTCACGCCGGGCGACCTCGGGAGCCGCGAGCCCAACCTGCGGGTGATCGACAAGGGCGACGACATCCAGGCGCGCCTGGTGCCCGGGGGCTCCGATTGGTGCCCGACGTGCGGCAACCCCAACGGCCAGGAAGTCTTCATCGCCTACCCCAACCAGGCGCAGACCGAGGGGCTGGTCACCGAGCAGGCGGCGAACCTCGTGCTGCTCGACGTCGAGCCCGGACAGCTCGGCACCGTCCGGCTGTCGGACACGACGCAGGTGACGCTCGACGGCGGTCCGGCGACCGCGGCCGATCTGACGCCCGGCGTGACCGTGGTCGCGTTCGGCGCGCCGGCCGCCGACGACCCCAACATCCTCGAGGCGCGCGAGGTCAACGCCCTGTCGGCGGCGGTCGCGGCGCCGGGCGCGACGCCGTTGCCGCCGGCGAGCTTCAACGTCAACCTCCTCGACGGCCGCAACCCGGTGTTCTCGGGCGCCGGGTGGACCGCGGGCAACGACCTCGAGATCCGGCTGGTCAAGGTGGCGCCCGGCGACACGCCGACCAAGGACACGCCCGGCATCCCGCTCCTGTACAGCGTGACCGTCGCCGACGACGGGTCGTTCTCGTCGCCGATCGCCTACCGCGAGGGCATGCCGACCGGGCCGGACTACGCCGTGCTGGCCATCGACCCGGCGACCGGCCAGACCGTCCGCGGCGATTGGCTGGCGACCCCGCCGCCGACCGAGACGCCGCTGCCGACGGCGCCGCCGGCGCAGCCCACGCTCGAGGTGAGCGCCACCCCCGAAGGGCCGCCGACCGCGACCCTAAGCCCCGACGACCCCGACGGCGCCACCGCGACCGCGCAGTCCGGCACCGCCACGGCCGCGGCCGGCCGGCCGACCAACACGCCGTTCCCAACCCGCGAGCTCCCCGGGATGGCCGGCTCCGGGGCCGTCGACTGCGATCCCGACGAGTTCGAGTTCGACAGCGGGCGGGGCTTCCAGAAGGAGATGTACGTCGGGTTCGGCGACCCGCAGCCGCAGCGGCACAACTTCTGCCCGAAGGGCGACATCGACCTGGCGTTCTTCCGCGTCAAGAAGGGTCGCTGGTACCGCGTCTCGACGACGTCGCTGGCGGCCGGGGTCGACACCGTCATGGCGGTGGGCGACCTGAACGACAGCACGCCGTGCGAGCCGGCCGGCTGCTGGAGCGACGACCGCGGCGCGCTGACGTACGAGTCGCAGATCGTGTTCAAGGCGCTGGAAGACGACGTGGCGCTCGTGACGGTCGACAACCGCGGCACCAAGCACGGCACCGAGGCCACCTACGAGCTCAGCGTCGTCGAGTTCCAGCCCGAACCCACCCCCACGCTCACGCCGGTGCCGAGCGGCACGCCGACGCCCACCCGCACGCCGACGGCGACGCCGCTCGCGCTGCGCGACCCGTACGAGCCCAACGACACGTGCGCTGCGGCGTCGCTCGACTGGCTCAAGGTCCGCAACCCGGCCTATGGCCAGGATCCGCGCGACGAGAGCCTGGCCCTGCGGGCCACGCTGCGGACGGCGACCGACGAGGACCACTTCGTGACGCAGCTCCTCGAGCCGGGCTCCTACGTCCTCGCCATGCGACCGCCCGACGACCGCGACTACGACCTCGAGCTCCGGTCTCACGAGCTGAGCGGCTCGCGCCGCACGTGCCAGCTCCTCGTGGCCGAACGCTTCCAGGACGACGACGAGATGGAGGAGATCGTCTTCCAGGTCGGGACGCCGGCGATCTACGTCGTCAAGGTCTACGTGCGCGACGGCTCGAAGGGCGGCGACCCGCACCACTACTACCACCTGTGGCTCCAGAACTACGGCCCGCCGCCGACGCCGCGGCCGCCAGACACGCCGGTGCCGACGCCGACCGTTCCGACGCCGGCGCCGCCGCCGCCGACGCTGACACCCACCGCGGTCCGGCCGGTGCTGCCGTGAGGCCGGGGGGCAGCCCGGGGGATCGGGTGCATGGCAGCCGCACCGCGGGCCGTGCGCTCGCCCGTCAAGCCGGTCACCTGCGCCGGCACCCGTGGCGCACGGGCTGTGTCCGGATCGCCGTGGCGGCGGTGGCCGGGCTGGCGGCGGTCGTGCTCGGCCTGCCGGCGCGTGCCGCGCCCGCGGCGCCCGCCGCCCGGCCGGTCGATCTCTGTGCCGGCGGCGGGGCGTCGGGCTGGCAGCGCGTCGACGGCCTGCCGACGGGCTTCGACGTCACGGCGCTGGGGGGCGCTGCCGCCACCGGGCGGGTGTACGCCGGCACGCTCGACCCACGGACGTCCAATCGGATGTACAGCCTCGGCATCGACGGCTCGGCCTGGGCGCCCGTGGCGGACTTCATCGGCATCGGCGTCGTCGACGTCCTGTCGAACCGCACGGGCACGGGCGTCGGCATGTGGGCCAGCGGCACCGACGGGGCGACCGTCAACGGAGTGTTCGGGGCCACCGACGCCGCGCCGCTGGCCTTCACACCGCGCGGGAGCCTGCGCTCGGTGCAGCGCCTCGTGACGGCCGGCGGCGAGGTGCTGGCCGCCTCCGGCGACCCGGCGGCCCGCGGCATCTACGCCTGGGACCCGGCCCGGGCCGGCTGGGTCGTGCGCGGCGGCAACGCCATCGGCACCCGCGCCTTCTGGGCGTTCGAGGCCGCGCCCGGCCGGCTGTGGCTCGGCACCGACGGCGCAGGCGCATGGACGTCAGCCGACGGCGGGGCGAGCTGGCAGGCGGTCGAAGGCGGGCTGTCGATCCAGACCGCCACCGTCACGGCCATCGCCGTCGATCCCCGCAACCCCGACCACGTCGTCATCGGCCTCGGCCCACGCGTCGACGCGCCGGCCACGGCACCTCCCTACCGAGGCCTGCGCGCGACCGCCGACGGCGGCGCCACGTGGTCGGCGCCGGTGATGACCGACGTCGACTACATCGCCGCGCTCACCTTCGGCCAGGCCGTCCCGGGACGGCTCATCGCCGCGGCGTACGGCGTTGGCCTGCTCCTCAGCGACGACGGCGGCACCCGATGGCAGACGCTGCCCGGCCCGACCCCGTGGTCGCTCCACTACAACTACTTCTACGACCTCCAGACCCTCGTTCCGCCGGGCCGAACGGGCTGCGAGCTGCTCTTCGTGGCCGGCAGAGGAGGGGTGTGGGCGCGCGACATCGGGCGCGCCGGGCCGTTGACCGAGCGACGCTTCCTGCCTGCCGCGTGGACGCTGAGCGCCTCGCCGCCGTCGGCAGGGGCCTCCGACGCCGCGGCGAGCGTCGTCCCCACGCCGACCCCCGCCGCGATCCACCGGGCATTGCCCCGCTGAGGGCGGCGAGGGATCGGATCGCCCTTGTCGAGGCGGCGAGGCATCGGTTCCCGAGCCCCCGCATGCTTGGACCCGGCGCGCCACGACAAGCGGTCGATCGGGAGCGGGCGGAGCCGGGGCGTGCGGGGCGCCGCCGCCGGATGCTCCGGGCTGAGCCCGTGCGACGGGTGCGATACCGTGCCGATTTCGGTCCGGACGTATCCCTGCTCGCCGGCTTTGCGTCTTTCTAGTCAGACCGTACGGGAGAACGACGTTGATCGAAGCTGCTCTGAGAGAACGTGCCGAAGATCTCGACCCCGTCGCACTGGCGGAGATCTACGACCAGTACGCCGGAAAGATCTACAGCTACATCTACCACCGCACCGGCGATGCCGTGTTGGCCGAGGATCTGGTGGGCGATGTCTTCGTCCGCATGCTGGAGGCCGTGCGCTCGGATCGGGCATGGCAGACCAGCTTGCAGGGGTGGCTCTACCGCATCGCGCACAACCTGATCGTGGACCACTTCCGCCGGGCCACGAAGCGTGAGGGCGTGGAGCTCGACGAGCGGTGGATGGCGGCCGAGCACCCGACCCACACGTTCGAGGGCTTGTTTGCCTCCAACCAGCTCCAGCTCGGCATGCGGTTCCTGACCGAGGAGCAGCAGCAGGTTGTCGTTTTGAAGTTTGTCGAAGGACTGTCCAACGTCGAGGTGGCCGACGTGCTCGGGAAGAGCGAAGGGGCGATCAAGGCGTTGCAGCACCGTGGCCTGTCCGCTCTCCGGCGCGTCGTGAGCGCCCACGTCGAAGCCTAGCGGCCCCGGGACAGCACACAGGGTTTGCCAGAAGGATTTTGGATCATGGTTCAGGGTAAGCGCAGCACAATGGACGACCGGGTGCATGAAGCACTCGATCGGTGCTTGGCCCGCATGCGCCGCGGCGAGAGCATCGAGCGTTGCCTGTTGGACGAAGCCGATTTGGCCGAGGCGTTGCGGCCGCTCCTCCACGCCCTGCAGGACTTGCAGGCCCGGCACGACATGCCCATCCCGCCGCCGCCCCAGAGGCTGGCGCGCGGGCGTGCCCAACTGCTGGCGGCCGCCGAGGCGCTGCGGCGGAGCGAGGCGCCGATCGCCGGCGCCGACCCGGCCGACGACGTGCTCGACGCCTGCGTGGCGCGGGTGCTGGCCGGTGCGGCACCCGAGGCGGCGGTCGACGGTGCCGACCGTGCTGCCGCCGACCGCATCCTGCCGCTGCTGGACGTCGCCGCGGCCGTCGCCGCGACGCCGGCCGCTCCGGCGCCGACG
>QEVT01000187.1 GCA_003576755.1 bacterium
AGGCGCGCAAGGTCGTGCTGGCCACCGCGTGGTCGACGCCGGCCGCCGCCGCGCGCGACCCGCTGGGCGTGCTCGACCGGTTGCGCCGCGCGCAGCCCGGGTGCTTCCACGTCCTGGTCCAGCCCGGCGGCGTGGGCGTCGACGGCGCCGCCGGAGGCCAGGGCGACGCCCCCCGTCCCCCTGCGGCCGGCGCGGCGTTCGTCGTTGCCTCGCCGGAGCGCCTCGTGGCGGTGCGCGGCGGCCGGGTGGCGACGATGGCGCTGGCGGGCTCGGCGCGCCGCGATCCCGACCCCGCCGCCGACCATGCCCTCGGCGTGGCCCTGCTGGGCAGCGCCAAGGACCGCGCCGAGCATGCGATGGTCGTCGAGGCCATCGCGGACACGCTGCGCCGCCTCGGCGTCGACGCCCGCTTTCCGCCCCAGCCGCGCCTGCGCCGCCTCGCGACGGTGCAGCACCTCGAGACCCCGTTCGAGGGCGCCGGGCCCGACGGCCTCGACGTCCTCGACGCGGCCGCCGCGCTGCACCCGACGCCGGCGCTGGGCGGCGTCCCGCGGGCGGCGGCGTTGGCGCTGCTGCGGGCGGCCGAGGGGTTCGACCGCGGGTGGTATGCCGGCGCGGTCGGCTGGATCGACGGCTGCGGCGACGGCGACGTTGCCGTCGGCATCCGCGGGCTGCTGTTGCGCGGCGACGTCGCGACGGCCTTCGCCGGCGCCGGGCTGGTGGCGGCGTCCGACCCGGCCGCCGAGGCCCGCGAGATCGCGCTCAAGCTCCGCGCGGCGCTGTCGGGGCTCGCGTGAGCCGGCGGAACCGCGGGGTGCGGGCGCCGCGGCCGTTGACACCGCGGGCCGCGCGGGCTACCATTCCGGCGCCACCCACCCCATACCCACGGGGTGAACGACGCATGTCTCCACAAACCCTGCGGCCCATGCCGCCCTCGGCCGGCGTCGCAGCGCGGCCGGAAGCCAGCCCGGCGGAACGCGCTCACTGGATCGCGCTCAGCCACGTGCCCGGGATCGGCCCGGCCCGCATGCAGGCCCTGCTGGACGGCCTGGGCACCGCCGAGCTCGCCTGGCGTGCGCCCGCGCCGGCGCTGGCGCACCTGCTCGACCAGCGCACCTTGGCCGCGCTGCTCGATGCGCGCGCGCGGATCGAGCCCGAGGCCTTGGCCCGCCGGATCGAGGGCCTGGGCATCCAGGCCGTGCTGCGCGACGATCCGGCGTATCCCCCGCGGCTCCGGCGGCACGCCGGGTCGCCCTGCGTGCTCTACGTGATCGGCGACGCCCGCTGGCTCGACACGCCCGCCGTGGCGGTGGTGGGCACGCGGCGCGCGACGGCGTACGGGCGTCAGGCGACGGCCAGCATCGTGGCGGACCTGGCCGCGGCCGGCCTCACCATCGTGTCGGGCCTGGCGGTCGGCATCGACACGGCCGCGCATGCGTCGGCGCTCGACGCCGGGGGCGCGACCGTGGCGGTGCTCGGCTGCGGGGTGGACGTGGTCTACCCCCGGGCGAACGCGTCGCTGCGGGCGCGGATCGCCGCACGCGGCGCGTTGGTCAGCGAGTTCCCGCCCGGGCGCCCGCCCGACCCCGGCAACTTCCCGTCGCGCAACCGGATCGTCGCCGGGCTGGCGCTGGCCACGGTCGTCGTCGAGGCCGGCGAGCAGAGCGGGGCGCTGATCACGGCCGAGCAGGCCGTGGACCAGGGCGGCGACGTGTTTGCCGTCCCGGGGTCGATCTTCGGCTCGCAGAGCGTCGGCACGCACCGCCTCCTGGCGGACGGCGCCGCCATCGCCCGCTCGGCCGCGGACGTCCTGGCGGCGCTCGACGTCGAGCGCGCGGCGGCCCAGCGTGCCGCCCGCAAGGCGCTCCCGGCGAGCCCGCTCGAAGCGGCGATCCTGGCGCAGCTCGCGGGCGAGCCGATGCACATCGACGAGATCGGCCGCGCCCTCGGGGTGGGCAGCGCGACGCTTTCCAGCACCCTGCTGCGCATGGAGGTGACGGGGGCCGTGCAGGCCGTCGGCGGGCAGCGCTGGATGGCCGGCCCATGACGCTCTACGCCGTGGTCCTCGCGGGCGGGAGCGGCACGCGCCTGTGGCCCTATTCACGCCGGGACCTCCCGAAGCAGCTCCTGCCGCTGTTCGGCGAGCGCTCGATGCTGTCGCTGACGGTCGACCGCCTGGCGCCGCTGGTGCCGCCGGAGCGCGTCTTCGTCCTCACCAACGCCGAGTATGCCGCCGATGCCCGGGCGGCGGTGCCGCGGGTTCCGCCCGGGCAGGTCATCGGCGAGCCCGCGGCGCTCGGCACGGCGGCGGCCGTCGGGCTGGGGCTCGCCGTGGTGCGCGCGCGCGACCCCGAGGCGGTCATGGTGGTCGTGACGGCCGACCACCTGATCACCCCCGAGGACGTGTTCCGCCGCGCGGTCGCCGACGCGGCCCGCGTGGCCGCCGCGGGGCGGCTGGTGACCTTCGGCATCCGGCCCACCGGCCCCGCGACCGGCTACGGCTACATCGAGCTCGGCGCCCGCCTGGCGGGCCCCGGCGGCGCGGCGGGCGGGCCGGAAGGCTTCCCCGAAGCCTATGCCGTCGCCCGCTTCGTCGAGAAGCCGGACCGCGCCGCCGCCGAAGGCTACGTCGCCTCGGGGCGGTTCGTGTGGAACAGCGGCATGTTCGCGTGGTCGGTGCCGGTGCTGGCCGGCGAGATGGCCCGCCACCTGCCGGCGCTCGCCGCGCGCATGGACGAGGTCACGGCGGCGGCGGGCGAGGCCGGCTTCGACGCGCGCCTGGCCGAGATCTGGGCCCGCGTCACCGACCGTACGGCGGTCGACTACGGCGTCATGGAGAAGAGCGACCGCGTCGCGTGCCTGCCGGCGGCGTTCGACTGGCGCGACATCGGCGCGTGGGACGCGCTCAAGGCCGCGCTGCCGGCGGATGCCGCCGGCAACGCCGTGGTCGGCCCGCACGTCGGCGTCGACACGCGCGACAGCCTCGTCTTCGGCCGAGGCGGGCGGCTCATCGCCACCGTCGGTGTCGAGGGCCTCGTGATCGTCGACACCGGCGACGCCGTCCTGGTGTGCCGGCTCGACCGGGCGCAGGACGTCAAGGCGATCGTCGAGATGCTCGCCGCGCGCGGGGACCCGCGGCGCTGAGGCGTCACGCGGGCAGGTCGTCGCCGTGGCGGAATGCCGCGACGATCTCGCGCGCCGCCGCGGCGTCCCCGGCGGCGACGACCACCTGGACGGCGCCGGCCCCGCCCGGCCCCACCTGCCAGGGGGCGAGCGTGCCCATGTGCGCGTTCAACAGGTAGGCCCGGATGCCGGCGCCCGCGAGCAGGCTGCGCACGAAGTCTGCCGCGACGATCGGGCCGGCGAACACCACTGCCTCGATCCCTTCTGCCGCCATGGACGATCTCCCCGGTGTGCTCACACGCGTGTCGCGTCGCGCGTACTATAATAGTCGGCGTGCGCCGTCCGCGGCGACCACCCCCCTGGCCGAGTGTTCGCCCGCGATGCCGAGCCGTCCAGGCCCGGCGAGGTCCCGTGCCAACGCCAAGGCCGTGCCGAGCGCCACCGGCATGGCCCCCATCGTCCCGGAGCCATCGATGACCCCTTCCCCTGCTCCTGGCGTTCGATCGCCGGCCCGGAGCGTCCCGCCACGCGCCCGGCCGTGCCGCGCCGTCGCCATCCGCGGGCTCCGCGCCGCGCTCCTCGCCTGGGTCGCCGCCGGCATGGCGGCCGGGTGGGCGGGCCGAGCGGACGCCGCGCCTTCCGCCCAGGGCGACCCCGCCGCGCCGGGCATGACCTACCGGCTGGTCGACACGTGGCGCAAGGCGCCCTGGACGCTGACCGCCGGGCGCTTCGGCGAGACGGCCGACATCAGCTCGGGGCCGGACGGGACGGTCTACGTCCTCGACGTCCGCTACAACGTCGTGCACGTCCTGGACGCCGAGGGTCGGCCCCGCGGGCTCTTCGGCGTGCCGCAGAGCACGGGAACCGGCGAGTACTGGTCGCCGCTGCGCCTCGACGTCGGCTTCGACGGGCAGGTGCACGTGCTGGTCCGCGGCCCGTTCCTGCGCGGCGGCGTCTTCCCGCACCGCGTCGAGCGCTATGCCCCCGACGGCCGGCTGGTCGACTTCTTCGACCTCCCGATGCGCGGCGACGTGACCGTGATGTACCACGACGTCGGCGTCCGGCTGGACGGCCGGGTGTACGTGTCGCGGACCGGCCCCGACAACCCGTTCATCGTCTGGCCCGGCCCGCCGCCCACGCCGCTGCCCCCGGGCGCGGTGCCGCCCGACGGCGTCGACGTCTTCGCCCGCGACGGCAAGCCGCAGGCGGTGGTGGCCACGTCGTGCATGCCCGACAGCCTCGACCTCGACCGCGACGGCACGTTGTACGTCGTCAACCGCTGCCCCGCCGCGTTCAGCGAGCCGCCCCCGCCGGGCAACCCCGACCCCGAGCCGTCGGGGCGGCGGCCGGGCGTGGCGCGCGCCGAGGCGCCGACCCTCGACATGCCCAAGCAGGAAGGCGTCGCCGTGTTCGCGTCGGACCATGCCTTCCGCGACCTCGTGCCGTTCAACAACCCCGAGGACGTCGCGGTCGGCCCGGCGGGCGCCTTCGTCAGCCGGCACGCCGAGATCTTCGCGCTGCGCGAGGGCCGACCGCTGTACGTCGGCCCGACCGGCGGGCAGCACAGCGCCTTCTTCGGGCGGGTGGTGTTCCGGCTCGACGTGCCCGCCGACGGCCGGCTGCTGGCCTCGATGAACCACTGCTACTTCCAGGGGCTGTTGGCCTTCGCGCGCCCGGCCGATCGCCCGGCGACGCCGCGCCTGGCCGGTGCGCTCGACAACCCCGAGCTCGAGGGGCCGCCGCACCCCTTGCGCGTGGCGGCCGGCGACGACGTCGCGGTGCTGCAGGGGCGGTACACGCGCCTGGGCGTGCGCCCCAACCACGAGCACGTCGTGATGCCTTTCGGCGCCGAAGCCCAGACCGTGCAGCGCTACGACCGCTACGGCGGCCCCACGGCGGCGGTCCCGCTGCGGTCGCAGCTCGGGGTGTGCGGCGACAGCGAGACCCGCTTCACGCGCGACGTGGCGATCGACGGGCGGACGGTGTACACCGCCGACCCGGACCAGGTCCAGCAGCGGCCCGATGACGGCCTGCCGGCCTGGACGTTCGCCCCCGCGGTGCTGGCCGGGCTCGACGAGACCCCGTTCCTCCAGGCGGTATCGGCCGGGGGCGGCCGGGTGGCGCTGCTCGACATCGGCCGGCAGAAGGTGGTCGTGCTCGACGCGGCGGGCACCGTCTTGCACGACTGGCCGATCGCGACCGGCGACGCCAACGGCGTGCCGGTGGACCTGGCGCTCCACGGCGACCGGGTGTTCCTGGCCGACCAGGGACGCAACCGCATCGTGGTCCGCGGCCTCGACGGCGCCGACCTCGGCGCGTTCCCCACCCACGACGGTCCGCTGGCCGTGGCCGCGGGACCCACCGGCGACGTGTTCGTGCTCGGCCGCGGGGGCTGGGGGTTCCGCTACCGGCCCGACGGCACGCCGGTGGCGGCCTGGGCGATGCCGGACCGGGCCATCGACGCCCTCGACCTCGCGGTGGACGGCCGCGGATACGTCTACGTCAACCACGTGCGGCGCGACCCGTATCCCCAGGTGGGCGGCAGCCGCCGCGGGCTGCCGGAGTACACCCTGGCCCAGGCCGGCGTGTGGGTCTTCGCCCCGGCGGAGGCCGGGCTCCCGCCGGCGGCGGGGGCGTGCGTCGCCGTGCCCGACAAGCGTGCCCGGCCGGCCCGGATCCCGCTCGGGGCGACGGTCGACGTCGCGCTCGACGTCGACGGCCTGTGCCCCGGCACGTTCGCGCCGGCGCAGGTGATCATCGCCTTCGACACGTCGCGCTCGATGACGTTCGACGGCGCCCTGGAGCGGGCGCAGTCGGCGTTGACGGCGGTGTTGGGAGGGGTGGACAACCGGGCGGTCGAGGTCGGTCTGGTGACGTTCGATGCCGGGGCCACGCTCGCGGCCCCGCTGACGCGCGACCTGTCGGACATCCGCGCCCGGATCCTGGCCCTGGCCGCCGACGGCGATACCCGGATGGCGGCGGGCATCGACCTGGCCGTCCGCGAGCTGACGGGCCCGCGCGGCGATGCGGCGGCCCGCCGGGTCGTGCTGGTCGTGAGCGACGGTGCGTTCAAGGACGAGCCGGCCGACGCGGCGGCACGGGCGCGCCAGGCCGGCATCGACCTCTACGGCCTGGTGTTCTCGACGCAGGAATCCAGCGACCTCGCCGTCGTCAACCTGCAGGCGATGGCCGGCGACCCCGGTCGCGTGCTGGTGGACCCGTCGGTCGTCGACCTCGATCGCTTCGTCGCGACGCTGGGGCGCGACCTCGCGCAGGCCGGGCTGTTCCAGTCGATCACCATCGACGACGTGATCCCCGCCAACATGCGCTACGTCGCGGGCTCGGCGCGGCCGGCCGCGGCGTTCGACCCCGCACGCAACGTGCTGACCTGGACGCTCTACGACGTGCCGGCGGCGGGCGGCGTTCGGCTGACGTACACGCTGCTGCCGCTGGAATGCGGGTCGTGGCCGACCAACGTCGAGGCCACGGCGCGCTTCCGCGACGCGCTCGGCCACAGCGGCCGGCTGGTGTTCCCGGTGCCGGAGGTCGACGTGTACTGCGGCGTGCACCGCATCTACCTGCCGTTCGCGGTCGCCGGCGGGTGCGTGCGGCCCGAACGGGCGCTGGACGTGGTGCTGGTCATGGACACCTCGAGCAGCATGCGCGAACCCGCGCCGGACGGCACGCGCACCAAGCTCGACGCGGCGCGCGCGGCGGCCGACGCGTTCGTCGACCTGCTGCGCCTGCCGTCGGACCACGTCGGCGTGGTGGCGTTCAACCGGGCGGCGGCGCGCGCGGTCGAGCTCACGGGCGACGCCGACCGCGTACGGGCCGGCCTGCGCGGCCTCGCGTCGGCGGAGGGCACGCGCATCGACCTCGGCCTGGCCGCGGCGGTCGACCTCGTGGCCGCCGGCCGCCGGCCGGGCGCGCTCCCCGTGGTCGTGCTGCTGACCGACGGCCTGCAGAACACCGACCAGGCGCCGAACGGCGCCGTCTTGGCGCAGGCCGCCGCGCTCAAGGCCGCCGGGGCGCGGGTGTACACCATCGGCTTGGGCGGCGACATCGACCGCGACCTCCTGCGGGCCGTGGCGACGAGCGCCGATCGTTATCGGGAGTCGCCGACGGCGGACGACCTGGCGCGGATCTACGCCGAGATCTCGGAACGGCTGGCCTGCGAGGGCGGCGGGTGATGGGCGGCTGGGCGAAGAGGGGCCCTACGTCATCCTGACGACACACCAGGCGGCGAAGGAGTTTGCTCAAGCGATCGACATCGCAACTCGGCTACACGAAGGCGCCGAGGCGATCGCCTTCGATCCGGCCGA
>QEVT01000188.1 GCA_003576755.1 bacterium
GCAGCCGGCGATCCCCGGACGTCGACCCATCCCTGACACAGGAGCACCCCCATGCAGTACCGCCGCGTCGGCAACTCCGGGCTCAAGGTCAGCGCCCTCGCCATCGGGGGCTGGATCACGTTCGAGGAGATCCGCCTGAGCGGCGTGCGCGAGGTCGTCCGCGCGGCCGTCGACAAGGGCGTGAACTTCATCGACCTGGCCGACGTGTACGGCCGCGGCACCGCCGAGGAGTTCACCGGCAACCTCATGCGCGACTTCCGGCGCGACGACCTGGTGCTCTCCTCCAAGGTCTTCTGGCCGATGTCCGACAAGCCCAACGACCGCGGGCTCTCGCGCAAGCACATCCTCGAGTCCATCGACCGGTCGCTGACCCGGCTGCAGACGACGTACGTCGACCTGTACTTCTGCCACCGCTACGACGACGAGACGCCGCTCGAGGAGGTCGTGCGCGCCATGGACCACCTCGTGCGCCAGGGCAAGGTCCTCTACTGGGGCACGAGCATGTGGACGGCCGAGCAGATCGAGGCCGCCGTGGCGCTGGCCCGCGAGCTCGGCTGCTATGCGCCCGTCGTCGAGCAGCCGCGCTACAACCTCGTCGACCGGTCCATCGAGGCCGCCGTGATGCCGACGGCCGCCCGGCTGGGCATCGGCCTGACGGTGTGGAGCCCGCTCGGCCAGGGCGTGCTCACCGGCAAGTACGCCGAGGGCATCCCCGCCGGCAGCCGGGCCGACACCAACGCGTGGATGAAGGGCCAGATCGACCCGGCCCACGTCGCGACCGCCCGGCGCCTGGCGCCCATCGCCGCCGACCTCGGCGTGCCGCTCGCGCAGCTCGCGCTGGCGTGGGTGCTGCACCGCCCCGAGGTGACCTGCGCCATCACCGGCGCCACCAGCCGCGAGCAGGTGGAGGCCAACCTCCTGGCCGCGGACCTGGCGCTCGACGACGGCGTCCTGGCGCGCATCGACGCGGCGCTGGCAGGGGGATAGGCCCGGCAAGCCTCACGGTAGGCGTGTCGGACGGTCATCGCTCCCACCCCCCGCCCGCCACACCATCGCCGTCCGCGCCGGCAGGTACGCCCGTGCCAGGTGGCGATCGTCATCCCCACCCGTCGTCGGCTGCGTAAAGAACCGCTGGCCCGCCGCGATCCGGTCGTGCCCGCCGAACGCGCCGGCGTCGGTGTCGAGCACGAGCGTGTAGTCGCCCGCCGGGAGGGGGATCGGGTAGTCGGCGTACGACGCCGACGGGCTGAAGTTGAAGAGCAGCACCAACGCGCCCCGCTGGAACACCAGCACCTGGTCCGCCGTGTGCTCGTGGCGCAGCCGCAGGTCGCGCGCCGCCAGGAGCCCCTCGGCACGCGCCAGCCGCAGCATCGCCGCGTCGAACGCCGCGAGGTGGCGGTAGCGCAGCGTCTCGTCCTCGGCCAGCGACCACTGGCGGCGGGCGTAGTGGAAGCTCCAGCCGTTGCCCTCGCGCGGGAAGTCGATCCATTCCGGGTGGCCGAACTCGTTGCCCATGAAGTTGAGGTAGGCGTCGCCGCCGGCGGCGAGCGTGATCAGCCGGATCAGCTTGTGCAGCGCGATGCCGCGGTCGACGACCACGTTCTGGACGAACACCGACATGTCGGTGTACATGTGGCGCTCGATCAGGCGGAAGATCAGCGTCTGGTCGCCGACGAGCGCCTGGTCGTGGCTCTCGGCGTAGGCGACGTGCCGCTCGTCCCGGCGCCGGTTCGTCACCGTATGCCAGATGTCGCCCACCGCCCACGCCTCGTCCGGCACCTCCTTGATCAGCTTGATCCAGTGGTCCGGCAGCCCCATCGCCAGCCGGTAGTCGAACCCCAGCCCGCCCTCGGCCACCGGCCGGGCCATCCCCGGCATGCCGCTGACGTCCTCGGCGATCGTGATCGCGCCGGGCCGGACGGCGTGGACCAGCGTGTTGGCCAGGCACAGGTAGGCCACGGCGTCGTCGTCGACGTTCCCGCCATAGTAGTCGTCATAACGGCTGAACGTGCGGTTCAGCCCGTGGTCGTGGTACAGCATGCTGGTCACGCCGTCGAACCGGAACCCGTCGAACCGGAACGCCTCCAGCCAGTACCGGCAGTTCGACAGCAGGAAGTGCAGCACCGCGGGCTTGCCGTAGTCGAAGCAGCGCGAGCCCCACGCCGGGTGGGTGCCGCGCGCGCCGGCGTGGAAGTACTGGTGGTCGGTCCCGTCGAACCGCGCGAGCCCCTCGAGCACGTTGGGCGCGCTGTGCGAGTGCACGAGGTCCATGATGACCGCCAGCCCCAGCCCGTGCGCCGCGTCGACGAGCGCCTTGAGGTCGTCCGGCGTCCCGAAGCGCGACGACGCCGCGAAGAAGCTCGTCACCTGGTAGCCGAACGACGCGTAGTACGGGTGCTCCTGGACGGCCATCAGCTGGATGGCCGTGTAGCCGGCGGCGGCGATGCGGGGCAGCACGTGGTCCTGGAACTCGCGGTACGTGCCGACCCGGCCCTCCTCCTGGGCCATCCCGACGTGCGCCTCGTAGATCAGCAGCGGGTCCGGCGCGGTCTCCCGTGCGGGGTGCCGCCAGGCGTGCGCCGACACCCACACCACCGCGTCGAACCCGCGCGTCGCCGGATCCTGCCGCACGTCCTCGGCGTGGCTCGGGATGCGCGTCGCCTGCCCGCCCGGCCAGTGGACGCTCAGCCGGTAGCGCTGCCCGACCGCCAGCGACCCGGCGTCGCCGCGCCATGCCCAGACGCCCCCCTCGCCCTGCCGCTCGAACCGGTACGCCGGCGTCTCCTGCCAGCCGTTGCACTCGCCGACGAGGTAGATCGCGGTCGCGTGCGGGGCCCACTCGCGCAGCACCCAGTCGCCGTCCACGGCATGCAGCCCGAAGTGGAGGTGCCCCAGCGCCACGTCCGCCAGCGGCCGGCCGCCGGTCAGCCGCGCCTCGACGGCCGCGACGTGCGCCATCCGCCGCCGCATGACGTCTGCGAACGGCGCGAGCCAAGGGTCGGCGCGCACGAGGCCGGGCGGCGGTGGCGGGGGTGGCGCGACACGCCGCGGCGAGGTCGAGGGGCGCTTCATCGCGGGCGGAGGGTAGCACGGAGCGATGGGGGAGGCGAGTGGGCGTACGATGGGGTTGGACAAGCGTCGATGCTTGTGTAAACTGTTGTGTACTGACGCCATGTCACGGATGAGAGTCGGGGGTGCGGCATGCCGACAAATTTGGCCATCGACGACGTGTTGCTCGACGAGGCGCTGGTGCTCGGGGGCTATCGGACGAAGCGAGAGACCGTCAACGCCGCGCTTCGCGAGTTCATCCGACGACGCAAGCAGCTCAAGGCCGTGGAAGCCTTCGGGACCATCGAGTTCGACCCCGACTACGACTACAAGCTGGCCCGCACCACGCGATGATCGTGGTCGACACGTCGGTGTTGATCATGGCCCTTGGCCGACGGCCTGGCGTCGCGATGTCGACAGCAGCGATCGTCTTGCGACGCCTCATCGAAGCCGACACGCCTCTGGCGGTACCGGGCATCGTATGCCAGGAGCTGCTGGCTGGGGCTCGCACGGAGCAGCACTTCGAGCGCCTGCGCGGCGTGCTCGAAGGCTTCCCGATCCTCGTGGCGGACCAACGGACCCATGAGCGAGCGGCGCGAATCGCCGCCTTGTGCCGTTGGTCCGGCGTTGCGGCGTCGGCGGTGGATTGCCTCATCGCAGCGCAGACGGTCACGCTCGATGGCATGCTCTACTCGCTCGACAAGGACTTCGAACGCATGGCGCCGCATTGTGGGCTTGTGTTGTTCGATGCCGGCTGAACTGACGTTGGTCGAGATCGACCTGTCCGGCGCCCGATCCAGGGATCGCCCGCTGCCGCGGTGCTCACACCCGCTCCGATGACGTCTCCCGGCTTCTCACCTCGATCTCATCCGCCAAGATCACGTCCCCCTTGCCGATGCCGGGGCACTTCAGGCCCTCCCACTCCCACGTCGCCGCATCCGCGATGATCTCGGGCCAGAACGGGTACGTCCGGCACTGCGTCGGCCGTGCCGGGTAGACGCCGCAGCGCAGGTCGGGGCCGAGGAACACACAGCCGCCTTCGGGGCGGTCCGCGAGGAGGAGCGCGCCGCGCTCGCGCCGCACGAAGCGCCGGCGGAACTCCGCGATGCCCAGGCCGCGGTGCGCCGCCAGCGCCTTAACCTCGTCGCGCGTGACGTACACCTTGCCCGGCTGGGCGCAGCACGCCCCGCAGCTCGGCTGGCACTCGAAGCGCAGGCCGGCCCGGTAGAAGGGGGCGTCGGGCGCGCCGTCGGCATCGTGCGTGCCGCTCCCGGCGTCCACCGCCGCCCGCTCCGCACGCTTCGCGGCCCGCGTCACAGGTCGCGTCCTCCGAACCAGCGGATGGTGAGCCAGAGGGCCGCCAGCAGGTAGCCGACCGCGTAGACGACCATCAGCGGGCTCGGCACCGACCCCGCGCTGAACGGCGTGGCCCCCAGCGCCCGCACCAGCGGCGACGTCATGTCGAAGGCCGCGCGGTTCCACAGCGCCTCGCTGGGCAGGAGCAGGCTCGAGACGATGCCGACGTTCATCGCCGTGGCGCTCCGGATGAAGAAGCCGACCCGCTCCACCCAGCCGCCGACGAACGCCAGGCCGTACAGCCCGAAGACGACGCCGCCGGTCGCCAGCGTCGTCAGCCGGCTGCTGCTGGCCAGCGTCACCGACATGATGAGGAGGCTGTTCAGCAGGATCAGCGCCGCGCCCGTGCCGACGTTGGACGGCCGATAGCCTGTCTGCACCCACACGCTCAGCAGCACGCCGCCGACCATGAGCGTGCCATACAGCCCGAGCAGCCCGGCCAGCCCCAACCACTTGCCGAGCACCAGGTCGGCGCGCCGCACCGGCTTGGTCGCCAGCGTCTGCACCGTGCCCGATGCGATCTCGCCGGCCAGCGTGTCGGCCGTCAAGAGCGCCGCCATCGCCACGCCCAGGAAGTTGGCGGCGTACAGGCCGGCCATCATGAAGAAGTTGTACGCCTCGTTCATCGCGCCCGCCGGCCCCGGGCCGCTCGCGGCCACCTCGCGCTGGATGAAGTACAGGCCGGTGTTGTAGAGGGCGAGGAACGCCAGCCCCAGCACCGACGCGGCCAGCGCGATGCGCCGGCGCACGGCCTCGCGGAACGTCAGGCGCGTCATCGTGCCGATCGCGCCCATCACAGGCTCCCCTCGGTGCCGAGGATCTGGAGGAACAGGTCCTCGAGCGACAGCTTGTGCGGCCGGACCGCGTAGACGTCCACGCCGTGCTCGACGAGGTGGCGGGTGATCGCCGGCAGTGCCGTCTCGTCCGCGACCGTCAGCCGCAGCTCCGTCCCGTCCACCCGGACGTCGCGCGCCCAGCGGTGGAGCGACGCCGCCAGGCCGTCGGGCAGCGGCCCCGTGCGGATCGTCACGCTGGTGTCGCCGTCGATCAGGGTGCCCAGCGGGCTGACCTGCACCACGGCGCCGTGCTTGATGAAGACCGCACGGTCGCAGGTGATCTCGACCTCGCTGAGCAGGTGCGAGTTGAGGAGCACCGTGGTCCCGCGCGCCTTGAGGTCGCGGATGATGTCGCGCACCAGCCGCCGGCCCACCGGGTCGAGCCCGCTCGTCGGCTCGTCGAGCACGACCAGCTCGGGGTCGTTGAGCAGCGCCTGCGCCAGCCCGATGCGCTGCAGCATGCCCTTGGAGAACGTGCGCAGCGCCTTGGCGCGGAAGGCGGTCAGGCCCACGAGCTCGAGCAGCTCGGGGATCCGTGTCCGGCGCCGGTCGCGGGGCATGCCGTACAGCTCGCCGTGCAGGTCGAGGAACTCGCCGGCGGTGAGCCAGTCGTGGAACCGGAAGTGCTCGGGCAGGAACCCGACGCGTGCCCGGACGCCCCGGTCGCCGAGCGGCCGGCCCAGGAGCCATGCCTCGCCGGCGGTGGGGGCGATCAGCCCGAGCAGCATCTTGATCGACGTCGTCTTGCCGGCGCCGTTGGGCCCCAGGAAGCCGAAGACCTCACCCCGCGCAACCTGCAGGGTGAGGCCCTGAACGGCCGTCACGTCGCCGAAGACCTTGCGCAGCGCGCGGGTCTCGATGGCGAGGTCAGGCGTCACGGCAGCGCGTCGGCCAGCCGCAGGCCCGCCTCGGCGTCGGCGCCGAAGCCCGTGAGCGCGTAGACGCGCCCGTCCTTCGCCCACAGGATCGTGTAGCCCGAGCGCCCGTCGCGCTCGGCGCCGCGCTGCCGGAGCAGCGCGCCCTTCACGCCGTCGACCGCGACCTCGGACGCCTTGACCTCCCCGCTCGGGACCGGCACGACGAGGGTCGACGTCCAGTCGACGGCGCGGCTGTAGGTGCGCGCGTCCGCCGCGGACATGCCGATGAAGCGCAGGCCCAGCTCGGCAAGCGCGGCGACGTCGAGACCCGGCGGCGCGGTGACGGTGGGGCTGGGCATCTGCATCAGCACCACGCAGCCGTCGCCCTGGAACGCCGGGTCGGCGTACGGCGACCCGGGTGCAGGGTCGACGTCGCCCGTGCCCGACGCACCGTCCGACACCGTCGACCCGAAGACCTCGACCTGCGGCTGGCGCGCCGGGCAGTCCCCGAACGTCGCGATCACGCTGGTCGGAACGTCGACCGCCACCCGGGCGCCGTCGATGCCCGGCGGCAGCACCTGCGTCGCGGCCACGTCGCCGCTGCCGCCGTGGTCGCCCGAGATCTGAACCGCCACGTCGAGGACGGACTGGGCGCGGGCGCGGTCGATGACGAACGAGAACGCCGGACCCTGGTGGACCTCGATCTCCGTCGGCGCCGGGCCGTCTACCGGGAGCCGCACCGCGAAGCCCGCCGCGTCGCCCGCGGCGGCCGCGTCGGCGACGAGCCGGGGGCTGCCGGGGTCACGGTCGACCGTCACCGATTCGGCGAAGAGCTGCCCGACGGCCTCGCCCAGGCCGTCGTCGGCCAGGTGGGCCAGCCGGTCCGGGTCGAGCTGCAGCACCTGGATCCGCTGAACCCGGAAGAGCTGGAGGAACTGGCTGGCCAGCGCCCGCACGGGCTGGAAGGCCGATGCGGCGGCCAGGGCGCCGAGCACCGCCACGCCGGCGGCGATCCGCCGGGTGCGGGACGAGAGGGTCGAGGGTGGCATGGTCGTGGTCACCTTTCTGTAGATCCGTTCAAGCATCGCAGGGCGGCCCGCCGCCCGCCGCGCCGCGAGGCGGGCGTGGGCGGCCGCGGCGTCGGGGACGGCGCTGCCGGGCGGGTCCAGCACCGCGAGCGCGTGCCCGACGG
>QEVT01000189.1 GCA_003576755.1 bacterium
GTGGATCTTCGCGCAGACGCGCGACCGCCTGGCGGGCCGCCCGGTGCGGCCGGCCACCCGTGCCGACGTGCGCGGCTACGTCGAGCGGCTCTACCGCGAGCTGGGCCCGCTCCGCGGCGGCGCGGGCGACCAGGTCGCCCGGATCAAGAAGTACCTGAACTTCGTCGGCCAGGGCGTCGACCCCGACGGCGCCTTCCTGCATGCGATGCGCCGCACCCGGACGGAAGCGGAGCTCCTGGGCGTGTGCGACGCCTTCCTGCTGGCCGACCCGGGCGCCCCTGTGCCGCTCGAGGCGTTTCCGGGCGTGCACGCCCGGCCGAACAGCGAGGCGCCGGTGGAGGCGCGGCGTTCTCGGGGCCGGTGAGGGAGCTGCGCAGACGGGCGGCAGCGCGTGGTTCGGCATCGACGGGGGAACCATTCGGCGTCGCCGCACGTTGGAACCCGTGGAACCCGAACCATGTGGCAACTCTGGCTCACGCTCGACGACCCGAAGGGCGACGACACCGCCCCGCCCACGGCCTGCCCGCACGCCGGGTGCGGCAGCGGGCGTGTCCGGTGCTTCCAATCGGTCGCCAAGCCGGTGCGGGGCCCGGCGGGCGCGGTGACGGCCGCGCGCTTCGTCTGCCGGGAATGCGGGCGGACGTTCCGCGCGTACCCGGCGGGCATCGGCCGCGGCAGCGTGCCGGACGGGGTGGCGCGCCTGGCGGCCGGGCTGCACGCGCTGGGCCTGCCCTACCGCGACGTGAGCCGGGCCCTGGCGGTGCTCGGCGTGACGCTCGGCAAGAGCAGGGTGCACGCGCTGGCGGCGCCGCTGGCGGGCGCCGGCATGCCGCGGCCGGCGTGGCTCGGATCGGTCTTCGAGCGGGTCGAGGTCGAGGCCGGGCATGGCGGAGAGGGCGGGGAGGGCGAAGACCGGCCGAAGGGGGGACCGACCGACGTGGACGCCGCGGCCTGGGTGTGGATCGACGGGCAGCGGCACCGGCTGCGGCGGGCGGCGGATGCGCACGGGCGGGCCGCGCTGGTGGTCGACGCGGTCACGTGCGACCTGGGCTATGCCGTCGAGGTCTGGGCCGGCCCGATGCTGGCGGCGCACGGCGTGCAGGCGGCGGTGGTGTGCGCCGGCGGCGAAGGGCCGCGGCGTGGCGGGCTTGTGGACTGGTCTGTCGTTGATGCGATCTTGCCTCCGGGATCGGTGCCGGACGACGCCGGGACGATGCTCGACCCCGCGATGCCGTGGGACGTGGACGGCTGCGCGACGGGGATGGCGGTCGGGGCGGAGTTTCCGGCCGGCGCGGGCAAGACGGTGGTTGATGCGACGACGAGTGGCGTGGACATGCCAAACGGGACGCCGGTCGATTCGACGTCGGCGGGCATGGAGATGCCATCGGTCGGGGGGATCAACGCGACGACGGCGAAGGCGCGGAGCTCACGCATCGCCACAGTGGCTGCGACCCCGGCCGATGTGCCCTTGGCCCGCACGATCGCGGAGGCCTCCGCGGCGTCGGCGGGCAGCCCCGCAATCCGCGCCCGGCCGCCGCTTGCGGGGCGGGCCGGGTTCACGCGCATGCTGGCGGGCTGCGGCGGCGCTCCACGCATCTTCGCCGCGTCCCGCGCCGGCCGTCGCGCACTGCCGCGACCGTGTGTCACGGCGCTTGCCGGCATAAAGAACCCGACCCGGTGCGGCCCGGCGGGTTGACACCGGCATCAGCCGTCCGCAACGCGCACCAGCGGTACCACGGGTTGGACCGCGGCCCAACATGCGCTAGCGATCGCACCGCGGGCCTTGCGCGGTCGCGCGTCGAATGCTCGGCTGTGCGGTGCGGTGTTGCCTTGGTTCCTCGACCTGGACTCAGGGGGGCCGGCTATTTCGCGACAAGCCGACAACCCTGCATGACCTTGTTCTGCGCCGCGATGCATGTTATTCTGTGACCGGATGCGCAACCACAGGCCCGGGAAACGGTGGACATGTGCATCGGGGCACGTGAGTTGAAGGTTCGCACGAGATCAAGCGTCTCGGCCGTCGACATGGTGCGCGAGCAGCGACGCAACCCGTGATCGTCGCAGACGCGAGCATCTGGTTGAGTCGGATGGTCCCCAAGGACGCCTACCATCAGGCATCGCGGCAGTGGCTTGCGGGCGCCGTCGGTAGAGGCGACACCCATTGCGGGCCGCACGCACACCGGATGGAGGTGGCAGCACGGACGTCTTCGAGATTCGCGAGCGCGTGATCGGCGCGTACGCCGACTACATCCGCAGCTTCATCCACATCGCCGACGACCGGATCGATGCGCACGTCCAGCGCGAGCTCGGAGCGGGTCGGCTGTGGCCGGACCCACTGGTGCAGCTCAGCCCCCGCTTCGCGCCGGGAGCGGCGGTTGACGACCTGGTGGCCGACGGCACGCTGCACCCGCTGTGCGCGCAGATCTTCCGAATCAAGGGTGCCGACGGCGCCGGCCGGCCGCTGCGCCTTCACCGGCACCAGACCGAGGCCATCCAGGCCGCCCGCGCCGGCGCGAACTACGTGCTGACCACCGGCACCGGGTCCGGCAAGAGCCTTGCCTACATCGTGCCCATCGTGGACCACGTCTTGCGCCACGGCTCCGGGCGCGGGATCCAGGCGATCGTCGCGTACCCGATGAACGCGCTCGCCAACAGCCAGGTCGGCGAGCTCGACAAGTTCCTCAAGGCCGGCTTCGACGATCGCCCGCCGGTCACTTACCAGCGCTACACCGGCCAGGAGTCGGACCTCGATCGCAAGGACATCCTCGACCACCCGCCCGACATCCTCCTGACCAACTACGTGATGCTCGAGCTGATCCTCACGCGCGTGCGGGAGCAGGCGCTGGTGCAGGCGGCGCGCGGCCTGCGCTTCATCGTCCTCGACGAGTTGCACACCTACCGGGGCCGGCAGGGCGCCGACTTGGCCATGCTCGTGCGCCGTGTGCGCCAGGCCTGTGCCAGCCCGGGCGTGCAGTGCGTCGGCACGTCAGCCACGCTGGCGGGCGGCGGCACGCTGGCCGACCAGCAGCGCGTCGTCGCCGCCCTCGCGACGCGGCTGTTCGGCGCGCCGGTGACACCCGAGCGGGTGATCGCCGAGACCTTGACGCGCCGCACACAGGAGCACGCGCCGGACGACGCGGCGTTCGCGGCCAGCCTGCGCACGCGCGTTGCCGGTCCCACGCCGGACACGCCGCGCGCCTGGGAACCCTTCATGGCCGACCCACTGGCAAGCTGGGTCGAGACGACGCTCGGGCTCGACACCGAGCCGGCCACACGGCGGCTGCGCCGGGCTGCGCCGATCCCCCTCCACGGCGAGCACGGTGCCGCGGCGCGGTTGGCTGCCGCGACCGGCCTCGACCGCGAGCGGTGCGCCGCCGCCATCACCGGCATCCTGAACGAGGGCTATCGGGTCCGCGACGCCGACACCGGCCAGCCGGCCTTCGCGTTCCGCCTTCACCAGTTCGTCAGCCGCGGCGACACCGTGTATGCCTCGCTCCAGGATCCGGCCGAGCGGTTCGTGACGACGCATCGCCAGAAGTTCGTGCCCGGCGACCGGGAGCACGTTCTCCTGCCGCTGGTGTTCTGCCGCGAGTGCGGGCACGCCTACCACGCGGTGCGCCGGGTCCGCGGGGCCGACGGCGCTGTGCGCCACGAGCCGCGCGAGCTGCTGGACCAGGCGTCGACCGGCGGCGCGCAGGCCGGCTTCCTGTACGCCAGCGCGCTGGCGCCATGGCCGATCGACCCCGAAGCGGCCCACGACCGGCTGCCCGAGGATTGGCTCGAGGCGCACAAGGGCACGCTGCGCGTGAAGAAGAGTCAGCGCGCCAAGGTCCCGGAGGCCGTCCGCCTCGACGGCCTCGGCCGCGAGGGCGCCCGCGCGCCGTACGCCTTCCACTTCGTGCCGTCCCCGCTGGCCTTTTGCCTGTGTTGCGGCATCGCTTACGGCGGCCGCACGCGCTCCGACTACAGCAAGGTGGCCTCGCTGTCGTCGGAGGGCCGGAGCACCGCGACCACCGTCCTGTCCATCACCACCGTCGACGCCCTGCGCGACGCCGCGGCGCTGCCCGCCGGCGCCCGCAAGCTGCTGTCGTTCACCGACAACCGCCAGGACGCCTCGCTGCAGGCCGGCCACTTCAACGACTTCGTAGAGATGGTCCTCCTGCGCGCCGCCTTGCTGAAGGCGGTGCGCGGCGCCGGCACGGACGGCCTGACGTACGACCAGCTCGACCACCGGGTGTTCGAGGCGCTCGCCATCCCGTTCGAGGCCTACGCCGCGGACCGCGACGTGCGCGGCCCGCGGCGTACCGAGATCGAGCGGGCGATGCGCCAGGTGCTCGGCTACAAGGTGTACCGCGACCAGAAGCGCGGCTGGCGCGTGACGTCGCCGAACCTCGAGCAGTGCGGCCTGTTGCGGATCCGCTACGAGGGCCTGGAAGAAGCGTGCGAGCACCCGTCGAGCTGGATGGGCCTGCACCCGGCGCTGGCGGGTGCCCGGCCCGCCGCCCGGCTGGCGGTCGCCCGCACCCTGCTCGACCACCTGCGCCGCTCGCTGGCGATCAAGTCGGAGTTCCTGGCGCCGGAGTTCCAGGAGATCGTCGCCCGCCGCAGCCGCCAGGAGCTGTCGGAGCGCTGGCAGATCGACGACGAGGCGGCGATGGACCACGCCTTCGTGGCCTATCCGCGCTCGGTGCAGCCCGACGACCGGCGCGACAGCCTGTACGTCTCGGCGCGCAGCGGCTTCGGCATCTACCTGCGGCGGGCGAGCACGTTCCCCGGCCACGCCGGCCCGCTGTCGATGGAGGACTCCGAGCAGGTCCTGCGCGACCTGCTCGAGGCGCTCCGCAAGGAGGGCTTCGTCGAGTGCGTGGCGCCGGCGCGCCCGGGAGCGGCCAACGACGTGCCCGGCTACCAACTGCTGGCGTCGGCGCTGCGCTGGACGGCGGACGACGGCACGGCGCGCTACCGCGACCCCATCGAGACGCCGCGCCTGCCGGAGGGCGGCGGGCGGGTGAACCCGTTCTTCGTCGACCTCTACGAGCGCGCCAGCGCCGCGGGCGGGTTCCTGACGGCCCACGAGCACACGGCCCAGGTGCCGGGACAGCAGCGGCAGGTACTCGAGGACCGCTTCCGGACGGCCGAGCTGCCGGTGCTCTACTGCTCGCCGACGATGGAGCTCGGCGTCGACATCGCGGATCTGAACGCGGTGCACATGCGCAACGTGCCGCCGACGCCCGCCAACTACGCGCAGCGCAGCGGCCGGGCGGGCCGCAGCGGCCAGCCGGCGCTCGTGACGACGTACTGCACCACCGGCAGCCCGCACGATCAGTACTTCTTCCGCCGACCTGGTCTGATGGTGTCGGGCGTCGTGTCGCCGCCGCGCCTCGACCTGGCCAACGAAGACCTGGTGACGTCGCATGTCCACGCGGTGTGGCTGGCCGTATCCGGCCTCGACCTCGGCAACAGCCTGGCCGACGTGCTCGACCTCGCCCAACCCGCACTGCCGGTGCGCGACGGCCTGCTACACGCCATGCGCGACCCCGTATTGGCCCGCCGGGCGGCGCTGGCCTGCCAGGAGCTCCTGGCCGCGGTGGACGCCGAGCTGACCGACGCCGACTGGCATCACCCCGGCTGGCTGGATCAGGTACTGGGCGGCATCGAGCCCGCCTTCGAGCGGGCGTGCCAGCGCTGGCGCGACCTCTACCGCGCGGCGTGCCGCCAGCGCGAGGCGCAGCACGCGGTGGTCGGCGACGCCACCAAGTCCGCCGCCGACAAGCGGTACGCGACGCGGCTGCGCGCCGAGGCCGAGGCGCAGATCGGGCTCTTGGTGGGCGATGGCGCGACGGTGCAGTCTGACTTCTACAGCTACCGCTACTTCGCCGGCGAGGGCTTCCTGCCGGGCTACAACTTCCCGCGCCTGCCGCTGTCGGCGTTCGTGCCGGGCCGGCGGGCGGGGGGGGCGGGACGCGCCAGGCAAGGCGACCACGACGACTATATATCGCGGCCGCGATTCCTGGCCATCAGCGAGTTCGGGCCGCGCAGCGTGATCTACCACCTCGGCGCGCGGTACATCGTGAACCGCGTGATATTGCCGGCCGACCACGAGGCGCCGGCGACGGGGGCCGCCAAGCTGTGCGGCGCCTGCGGCTACCTGCACCCGCTCGACGCGCAGGGCGTGGGGCCGGATCTGTGCGAGGGCTGCGGGGCGCGGCTGGGCGCGCCGCTGCGCCAACTCCTCCAGATGCAGAACGTCGCGGCCCGGCCGCGCGACCGCATCAACTGCGACGAGGAAGAACGCGTGCGCATGGGCTACGAGTTGCGGAGCGCCCTGCGCTTCGCCGACCACGGTGCGCGGCGCGGCCGCCGCGACGCCGTCGCCGCTGGCGCCGACGGCGCGCCGCTCCTGCGCCTGTCGTACGGCGACGGCGCCACCATCCGGCGCCTGAACCTGGGTTGGCGCCGGCGCGCGAACCCGAACGAGCGGGGCTTCGTACTGGACGTCGAGCGGGGCTACTGGGCGCGCAACGAGGCCGAGGTCGAGACCGACCCGGACGACCCGCTGTCGGCGCGGCGCCTCCGGGTGCTGCCGTACGTCGAAGACCGCCGCAACTGCCTGCTCGTCGAGCCGCTGGTGGCGCTCGACACCGCGCAGATGGCCGCCCTCCAGCCGGCCCTCAAACGCGCCATCCAGGCGCTGTACCAGCTCGAGGACGCCGAGCTGGCCGCCGAGCCGCTCCCGGATCGCGACACGCGCCGGCAGATCCTGCTGTACGAGTCGGCCGAGGGTGGCGCGGGCGTGCTGCGCCAGCTGCTCGCGGACGCCGGCGCGCTGCCGGCGGTGGCCCGCGAGGCCCTGGCGCTGTGCCACTTCGACCCTGCCACCGGCGCGGACCGCCTGCGCGCCCCCGACGCGGTCGAGGACTGCGAGGCGGCGTGCTACGACTGCCTGCTCTCGTACGCCAACCAGCCGGACCACGACCTGATCGACCGGCACGCGATCCGCGACCTGCTCCTTGCGCTCGGCGCGTCGACGGTCGCGCTCGCGGTGCCGGACCGGCCGCTCGATCGCCTGCGGGCCGCGGCCGGGACGCCGGCGGCCAGGGCCTGGCTCGACGTGCTCGATGCGCGGGGGCACCGCCTGCCCGATGCCGCCGGCGCGGCACCGGCGGGCGGCGGCGCGCCCCCGGACTTCGTCTACGCCGAGCAGTACGCGGCCGTGTTCGTCGGCCGGCCGCC
>QEVT01000007.1 GCA_003576755.1 bacterium
GAGATCTCGAGGTCATCCACATCGGTCTTGGTGCACCCTTCCGCCGTCAGATCGTCGCGCGTGACATCCGGACCAAACCAGACGGCGAGGCGGTCGTTGTCCGCGGGTGCCGCCCTCGTGTTGAGGAAGCGCACATACAGCGCGTGATCGGGTTTCAGGTCCTTGATCGGCGGGAACACGTATCGGCCGTCTGCGCCCGTGGTCCTGGAGTCTCCTCGCTGCACGTCGCCCGCCAGGGTGGCGGGGACGTAGTCGAACAACTCGACTCGGACTCCCTCCACGGGCGAACCGGCGAAGGTCACCCGTCCCGCGATCCCGCAACCCTGGGTCGGAGCATCGGCGCGACTGGCTTGAACGGCAGTTGACAACAGCGCTCGGGCCGCGAGGCCGCTCTTCGACAACGTCAGCGGACCAAGTGCGCCGTCCTTCAACGGCGCCGAGGCGACTGGGGCGTCGGAGGAAGGCCACGTGATGTGCGAGATCGACCCTGCGCACACCAGCATCGCGGCGACTGTCAACGGCCGAAGGCGTCGCAAACCGAGGACCATCCAACGCATCATCCGATAGCTCCTCAGGGTGGGGAGGCGGAGGCTCTCGAGAATCGTGCGCATCGTGCGGACGGTTGTGGTCAACGGTCGAAGGAGATCGACCTATTTCATGTTAGCAACTCCGAACGCCGCCGCCAAGCACGGCTTCATGCCAAGCATCAGCCGATCCGAGCATTCTGGGCTTCAGACTCGACGTTACTGATGGCGCGTGACTGGCATTCAAACCGATGCAACTTGACGGCACCTTCTTTCACTACCTGACCCGCGGCGCGAGCGCCACCATCGGTGCCGCCGCTACTCCGCCACCCGCACCCCCCGCAGCCGCTCGACCAGCGGCGGCAGCACCTCGACCACGGCGTCGACGTCGGCGTCCGTGGTCATGCGCCCGAGGCTGAACCGCAGCGCGCCGGTGGCGATCTCCGCCGGCACGCCCATCGCCGTGAGCACATGCGACGGCGCGAGGTTGCCGCTCGAGCACGCCGAGCCGCTGGAGGCGCAGATGCCGTGCAGGTCCAGCCCGAGGAGCATCGCGTCGGCGGGCGCGCCCTCGATGCAGAACGACGCGTGGCTCGGCAGTCGGTTGGTCGGGTGGCCGGTGAGCCGGATGCCGTCCGCGGCAGCCGTCAGCCTTGCAACCAGCTGGTCGCGGAGCGCGGCCGCGTGGGCGCACGCCGCCGGGCGCTCGCCGGCCGCGAGCACGAGCGCCCGCGCCAGCCCGACGGCGCCGGCCACGTTTTGCGTGCCGCTCCGCCGCCCGCCCTCCTGCCCGCCGCCGGTCTGGCACGCGGCGATCGGCGTCCCGTCGCGCACGTAGAGCACACCGACCCCCTTGGGCCCGTAGAACTTGTGCGCCGAGAGGCTGAGGAGGTCGACGTGCAGCCCCTCGACGCCGAGGTCGACATAAGCGGCGGCCTGGACCGCGTCGGTGTGGAACGGGACCCCGCGCTCGCGCAGCACCGCCCCGATCGCGGCGACGGGCTGGAGCGTCCCGACCTCGTTGTTGGCCAGCATGACGCTGACCACCGCGGTGTCGGGCCGCACCGCGTCGAGCACCGCCTCGGGGTCGACCCGCCCGTCGCCGTCGACGCCCACGACCGTGGCCTCGAAGCCGAAGCACGCCTCGAGCTGGTGGACGGTGGCCAGCACGGCCTCGTGCTCGATGGCGGTGGTGACGACGTGGTTGCCGCGGCCGGCGGCGCGCATCGCCAGCGCCACGCCGCGCAGCGCCAGGTTGTCGCTCTCGCTCCCGCCCGACGTGAAGACGACCTCCGCCGGCCGGCAGCCCAGGACGCGGGCGACGTCGATGCGCGCCGCCTCGAGCGCGCCGCGCGCCTTGCGGCCGAGGCTGTAGGCGCCGCCGGCGTTGCCGAACCGCTCGCCGAAGTACGGCAGCATCGCCTCGAGCACATCGGCGCGCACGGGGGTGGTGGCCGAACAGTCGAGGTAGATCAAGCGGTCGTCGTCGCGGTCGATCGGCATGGTCTGCGCTCCCCGGCGCACGGTTCGGGACGGTGGTTTCGTCGGGCGGTCGGCGCGCCCACGGCGCGCCGCGACAGGCGCAGCGCATTGTATGCGGGGTCAGCAGCGGTGACAACCGGCGGGTGTGAGCGTCCGCCGCCCACGTCTACGACACCACTCGGCCTGCAACCGCTTCGGGGCGTTTCCGTAGGCTATGGCGCGGGCGTCAGGGTTCGGTTTGGCAGCGGGTCCGGGCACGGTGTGATCCATGTCCGAATCCGGTCGGGCACGGGCGCCTTTGGAGGCGAGAACGCGTGATGGAGCCCCGAATGGAACCAAGCGTTGGCGATTTTGCGCGCATCTTCGGGTTCGACGACCTCGACCTGCAGTCCAACCGCGCAGGCGACATGTCGCCGCGCCAGGTCGCCCGCATGCAGCGGGTGGCTGTCGGGAGGTTCTGGGCGTCGACGGTGCCGCTGGCGACGACGGCGATCTGCGTGGCCGCGGCGTCGTGGGTGGGGCCGGCGGCCGGCCCGGCGACGACGGTGTTCAAGGCGCTGTTGGGGCTCGCGGCGTTGTCGGTGCTCCTCACAGCGTACCTGGGCTGGCGGACGATGTGCGCGATCGCGGACGCGATCGACGGGCGTGTGGAGGTGGATGACGGGTACGTTGTCTTCGAGGACATGACGCGAGGACCAGCCCATGAGCCCGCGCCGCGTCGCTATCGATTCCGCACGGCGCGACACGTGTACGACGTACCGGCGGCGGCCAGGCACGCCCTGGACAAGCGGCAGCGCTACCGGATCTACTTCACGCCGCGCGCGAAGGCGCTGCTCGCCATCGAGCCGTACGCGCGGCGGGACTGACCGATGCCGACGGTCGAGCGGGCTGCGATGGCGATGTCCGGAAGCGCGACGGCAGGCGTCCGGCGGCCGGCGACGAGCGGACGAGACCGCCAACCGTCGGTGCGGCCCGGCGTCCGTCGGCGCGGGTGCACGCCGTCGGCTTGCGCGGCCCGCCGATCCCTCGCCACGGGACGCGTTCGCCGCAAGGGGCGCCGGTCGTCGACGGGGGCTCCGACCTACCGCTCGGCGGCCGACTCGACCAGGCGGACGCCGAAGGCGAAGTCGCGCAGGTACGGCGCGAACTCCAGCCGCACCGCGGCCAGCGCGTCGAACCGGCTGCGTGACCAGGCGCTGCCGCGCAGGACGCGCAGGCAACCGATGCCGAGGTTGGGGTCTTCGCGGCCGTCCGACGCGTCGTAGGGGTAGGGGAACGCCAGTGTGCCGTCGCCGCCCGGCTCGCCGGCCGTCAGCGCCCGCATGCCCGCGGCGTCGCCCCACGCGCTGCTCGTCCACTGGCAGGCGTTGCCGCACATGTCGCTGACGCCTTCAGGCGTATCGCCCTCGAGGAACACCCCCACCGGCGAGGGCCGGTTCAGGCGCGTCTCGTAGGTGTTCCCCTTGGCGGGGTCGAAGGCGTCGCCGTGGGGGTAGAGACGGCCAGCCCTCCCACGCGCCGCCGCTTCCCATTCCGCTTCCGTCGGCAGCCGGAACGCACGGCCGGACTGAGCGCTCAGCCAGCGGCCATAGGCCCTCGCCTCAAACCAGCAGACACCCAGAACCGGCTGTGCCGATGCGTTGAAGCGCGCCTCGTGCCAAAACGCCGGCTCGGCCATGCGCCTCGCCTGCCACTGCGCGGCAAGCACCGCCTCGAACGCTTCGTCGTCGAGCGTCATCCAGCCGCGCCATCGCTGCACCGCCTCCTCGTTCGGGAACCGGCCCGTGGCGATGCTCAGCTCGAAGAGCCCCGGATCGGCCTGGAAGCGTCGGCGCCAGTAACGGTTGTTGTCCTTGGCCCCCTCGTTGGCCAGCTCGCCGCGGCGCCAGGCGCGCGCGGCATCGGTGTCCCACCAGCGCTCGTCGTCGTACCCTCCGGCGGCCATGAAGCAGCGCCACTCGGCGTTGGTCACGGGGAAGCGTGCGATGTTGAACGGGTCGACCGCGATGGTGTGGCGCGGCACGTGGCCGGCGACGTGTTCGACTTGCCCGTTGAACTCGCGACAGATCGGGGTGTCGTCGCCGATGGTGTACGCACCGCCTGGAATGGCGGCCAACGGCGGCAGCAGGTATGGGCCGAACGGGCCGGTGTGGCGCTCGTAGCGAGGGTCGCCCAGATCGCCCAGGACCAGCGCGCACGCGATCCGGTCGCGCAGGTCCGCCCCAGGATCGCGGCTGCGTTCCACCAGGGCCCGGCGGAGGTCGTGGAGAAGGTCGGGTGGCAGGCGGGGCGAGCCATCGTCCACCCCTTCCCCCCGGGGCATGGCTGCGCGCCCACCGGCACCCGGAATGCTGTCGCTCGCGGTGCACGCTGCCCGGCCGCGGGCGTCGGCCGCCGCGGCGACCTGAACCGCGCAGCGCCCGGCGAGCGCCAGGTTCGCCCGCATCACGCCGCGGACGAACGCCACGGGGTCGTCGGCCATCACCGCCGCCAGCGCCGTCGTCTCCTCCCACCCCGTCTGGGCCAGCGGGGGCAGCGCCTCGCCTGCAGGCAAGGTCGCCAGCAGTTCGGGCACGCCGGGCCGGATGTCCGCCGCCCGCCACGGCGCGGCCACGCGCTCGGGCTCGGGCGCGCGGGCCACCACGCGCGCGGCAAAGTATTCCTGAAGCAACTGATGGCGGTACATCACCTCGTCCGCCGCGGGGTCCTCATCCAGCGCACTGATGGCCACGCCGGCCTTGAGGATGGCCTCGTCGGCCGGATGGTCGATGATGTTCAGCGCCGCGTCGTAGCTCAGCCGCACCTGGCGCGCCCCGCCGTCGGCCGCGGTCGCCTGCATGCCGAACGCCAGCGCCGTCAGCCGGGGTATCAGCGCTTCGCGCTCCGGCAGGTCGTACGCGTCGAGCCAGCGGCGCTGCGCGATGCGGCGGATGTCGCGGTCGGCGAGCAGATCGTCGCGGGCGAACAGCGGGTTGTCGCGCTCGACCTCGCGCCGCAACGCCTGGCGTACGAAGCCGGTGAACAACCCCGCGCGGTCGAGGGCCCGATCGCCGGTCGCCTCGATCTGGTCGACCAGGAGGGCGAGGAAGAACGGGGCGCGCAAGGCATCGAGCTGCGGCGTACCGGCAAGCGCCGTCCAGATGTCGGCCCCGTGCACGGGGCTGTACGCGCGCAGGAAGGCCTCGACCTGAGCGTCGGCCAGCGGCTCGATCTGCACCTGGGGGACACGCAGGGCGGGTGTCGAGAGCGGCGCGCTGTAGTCGAGGGTCCGGCAGCTGAACACGACCCGGTTCCCCGGCTGCTCGCTCGTCAAGCGGACCAGCCACTGCTTCCAGGTGGCTACGTGTTCGCGGAACGCGCGCTCGGTGGCGGCTGGCATTTCGTTCAACGCGTCCAGGAGCAGCACCATGCGGCCGGTGGCCAAGAGCGATGGCAACGGCGGCAGGTTCGGGTATGCGGCGGACCAGCGGTCGGCGAGCCAATTGCCCGGCGCCGGCGGCGGATCGCCGACGCGCTCGGGCTTGTACTGGTTGAGCTGGGCGAAGAACGTGACCGGGGCGGACGAGGCCCCGGCCCGGAGTCCCCCGATCGCCGCCTCGAGCTCGTAGTGCCGCAACAGCGTGCTCTTGCCGCTCCCAGGCGGACCCAGGACGACCAGCGCGGGCTCTGGGACTTCCGCGAGCAGCGCGCCGAGGTCGGAATGCCGCTCCGCCCGGGCCGCCCAGCGCCCGCCCGGCGCATCCTCGCCCTGATCGACGAGCAGCGAAAGAGCGACGAACCGCCCGTCCAGCCGGTAGCGCGGCTGGCTCCAGGCGGCGATCCGCCCGAGGCGGTACTCCGTCAGGTCGTCCGGGCGCCGCGCCGCGGCCTCGCGTGCCAGGGCGGCCGAGAGGACCACCGCCGGCGCGTCGTCGTCGCGCACGGCGGCCAGCGTCGCGGCAAGCAAGTCGGAGATGCCCACCGGGCGGTGTATGCTCGGGCTGGCGAGGGCCGTGGCCACGCCCTGCTCCATGTCGTCACCCGCGTCGGCCAGCACGTCCTCGACCAAGACGCGGTCGCGCGGGGCGAGGGCGGTCGCCGTCCGGGGCGGCGCGGCGACGTCCTCCAGCCCGGGAGCGAGGATCTGGAAGATGCGGTCGGCGTGCCGCAGGTCCTTGAGGCGATGCGTGCCCCAGTCGCGCAAGGCCCAGTCTGGAGGCAGGTCGCTCTGCATGAGCTGCTGGGTGGCGAGCGACAGGAGCACCTGGCCGCCGTGACCGGCTGCTTCGAGCCGCGCCGTCCGGTTGACGGCGGGGCCGAAGTAGTCCCCGCCGCGCTCCTGGGCGACCCCGATGTGGATCCCCATGCGGACGCGCAGCGGCGGGAAGTCGGGGGCGAACGCGGTCCAGTCTTCGGCGGCGACGGCGTGCTGGGCGTCGACGGCCGCGCGGGCGGCCTCGATGGGCGTGTGGAACGCGGCGCAAAACGCGTCACCGACGGTCTTGAACACAAGGCCGCGGTGCGCCGCGATGCAGGCGCGGAGCAGATCGTCGTGGCGCTCGAGCGCCTGCCGCATCGCGCTTGGGAAGTGTTCCCAGCGGGCGGTCGAGCCCTCGACGTCGGTGAACAGAAAGGTGACGGTGCCGGTAGGGTGTTGCGCCATGTTCGGGCCGCCGGATGGGTCGACGGTCGGTGCCGCGACTCGGGGCGGCGGCGATGTTACCAGACGTGCCAGCCGCTGCCAATCCGGACGCCCATGCGAAGGGGACGACAGCGGACGTGCGGGCAATCGCGGCACCACGAGGCCCAACCGCCGACCTCCGCGCTGCCCGGTCGTTCGCGATCCCCGCTCGCACGGTGCCTGCGGGTGGACACGACGGCGGACGCGGATCTGATCACGGATGCCGACCCGAGCATCGAGCTGCCGGGCGACACGCCGGAGGGCGTGGCGGACCGCGACCACGGCTATCCTTATATACCCCGACGGCTTGGGGTGAGGATGCATGGCCGTGATGGCGACGACGCCGATCAGGGAGGTCGACAACCATGAAGGTTCTGAAGCGCGCGGCCGTCGCGGCCGCGATCGTGTTCGCCGTGATCCAACTGATCCCGGTGGACCGGACGAACCCGCCGGTGACCCGCGAGGTCCGGTGGAACGCACCGGAGACGCGGGCGCTGGCCCAACGGGCCTGCTTCGACTGCCACAGCAACGAGACGGTGTGGCCTTGGACGTCGCGGATCGCGCCGGCGTCGTGGCTCCTGGCCCGCCATGTCGACGAAGGGCGCGGCGAGCTCAACTTCTCGGAGTGGGACCGGCCCAACGCCGAGGCGGACGAGATCCCCGAATCGGTCACGGACGGCTCGATGCCGACGTGGGACTACATGCTGATGCACGCCGAGGCCAGGCTGACCGACGCCGAGCAGGACGCGCTGGCCGCGGGGCTCGCCGAGACGGTGCGTCAGGATCCGCCGATCTCCGACGAAGGCGGAGGCGAGGACGGAGACGACGACTGAACGGGCAGGGCTCGTGAGGTGGAGCCGCGACACCCAGGCGAACCTGCGGGCTCGCGGCGCCGGGCGGCGCCGGCACGCGTTCGGACGCTGTTCGCGCCGTCTGGTTCTTGGTGGTGCCAATGATCACGCCGGCCGCGTGGCGTGCGGTCGGTAACGTGGGCATGACCCGCATCGGGGCTTTGCTCGAAGCCGCCCGACCGGAACTGCCCTTCGGCGGCCGGCTAGAGCTTGAACCGGTCAAGGAGCACGTCTTTCGGCTGACATCCGGCACCGATCGGTATCTCGTCAAGTGGATCGACGGGACCGCCGGGAGCGGCCACGACGAAGTCGCGGCGAACCGCACCTGGCTGTCGCACGACGACATCGCGGCCCCGCGCATGGTGGCGGCCATCGACGTCGACGACGGCGTCGTGGCGTGCTGGGAGTGGCTGGACGGCGACGACTTGCGTGCCAAGGACCGCGACCGCCTGCCGGAGGCGTTCGCCGCGCTCGGGCGCTTCCACGATCGCCGCCGTCACGACGGCCCGGTCGTCTCGCCGCTGTCGCTCGAGGCGTTTGGGACCGTGGGCGAGCTGGTGGCCGCCGAGATCGATCGGCTTGTCCCGTTGGTCGACGCCTCGCTGCGGTCGCGCTGCGCGCAACGCCTTCGGCGGCTCGCGCAGGGCTACGCCACGGTCATCCACGGCGACGCGCACCCTGGGAACATCATCCTGGCGCCACGCGGCCTGCACTTCGTGGACTGGTCGCTTGCCCGGCCGAGCGTCAACGTCTTCGACCTTGACTATCTCGACAGCGTGCCGCTCGAACCGCCGATGCCGGTGGGAGCCTACATGCCGCTGCCCGAGGCGACCGCCATCCTGCACGCGTATGCGGCGGGGTGCGGGATGCCCGCGGTGGACATCGCCGGCGTTCACGTGGCGGTGATGCTGTGGCGGGACCTCTCGTTTCTCGAAAGCTTCATCCAGCGGCCGCGGCGTGACGAACGGGCCGAGGCCGCGTTTCGCGGGCGCGTGTCGCAGCTCCTGGCGCGCGAGCGCACGGAGCCCTGACCGAGGACCGGGGTGGAATGGTCCTCGGCCTGCCTCGGTGGGCGTGGCCAACGGGGGCTGTCGTGCCGGTGTTGGGCAGGCACGAGCCCTGCTCCAACCAGACGTTGTGTCGAACACGTGTCCAACCGGGTGGTCACGCGGCGGAAAGCTGTCGGATTCCTGTCAGAATCGCCTTGCGGCCGAGCTCCTCCATAGGCGACAATACAGGCGCCGACAAGCGCTCGTACCAACCCCTCACCACGACCCTACCCAGACCATCCCGAGCTCATCGTCGACGTCGCACCTGCGAGGATTCACATGCGCACGTAGTGGCAAGTAAAAGGAGCCCCAGCCATGTCCACGCCGACCCGCGGCCACGCCGCGGAACGACCGCGACCCGGTACCCGTCCATCCCCACGGGTCTTCCATGCCTTCGTCCGCGTGGCGATGCCCACCCGACGTCGCACCTTCCGCTTCCCCCTCGCCCCGGCGGCGCCGGCCGCCCTGGCCTTCGGCATGGCGTGCCTCGCGATCCTCGGCGCGCTGCTCGCGCTGGCGGCGTCTGACGCCGCCGCCGTCGCCGCCCGCCCCCTCGCGCCGGTGCCGGGAGACCGCCCGGCGGCGTCGGGGCCGGAGACCGTGGCGCAGGCCCCCTGCGGAATGGCCGTTCAGGCCTCCGTGGCGAACGGCACGCTGAGCATCGTCGGGACGGACGCAGCCGACCAGATCCGCGTCCGCTTCGACGCCGCCGCCGACACGGTGGACGTCTTCGATCCGGCGACGGCGACCACCACGCCCTGGATGTTCGCCGCGGTCGGGCTGCAGAGCATCCACGCCCGGCTGTGCGACGGCGACGACCTGATCGTCTTCGACGACTCTGGCGGCGCCCTGGCCAGCCAGTGGTCGATCCATGTCGAAGGCGACGGCGGCGCCGACAAGGTCCTGGGCGGGGTCGACCTCGGCGCGGTGTCGCTCGGCGACGCCCTGCAGATGCTCGAGACGCTCCGAACGGCCGGCGACCTGATCGACGGCGCGCTCGACCTGCTGGATGCGTCGCCCGGCGCCTGCGCGACGGCGCCGTGCCTCGTCGCGGACACGGCCGGGGTGTTGCGCGGCGCGGGCGAAGACCTCGTCCTGCCGGCGGCCGCCTACGTCCGCGACACCGAGCGCAAGCTGGTGCAGCCGGCGGCCGCAACGGTGCGCGAGGCCCACGGGCGCGTGGGCACGTTCGTCACGACCTTCGTGTCGCAGACCGCCCAGCCGCTCTCGGCCGACGCCCAGGCCATGCAGGCCGACGTCGAGCTGGCGGTCGACGACTTCAAGCTCCTTTTGCCGACGGCGCGGGACCTTCTGACCGACACGACGACGCTGTACGGGCAGGTCGCGAGCCTCGGCCTCGACGTGCAGAGCCGCGATCCGATCGGCGTGTTCACGCGGACGATCGAGAGCCACACCACGTCCATTGCCGCGCTGTCGGCCGCGTGCGCGGAGGACCCGGAGCCGGTCGAGACCACCACGGACGAGGACCAGCAGGACCCGTCCGGCCTCTCTCCGGCGTGCGCCGAGCTCGAGCGGCGCATCGAGGCGCTGGAGTCGATCACCGACGGCGTCGGGGACGACACGCGGCCCGATTCCAGTGCTGCGCAGCTCGATGCAAAGGGCGACGCGTTCGAGGACAGGGGCGAGACGCTCGAGCTGGCGGGGGACGGCCTGGGCGACGACGAGGTCGCCACGTCCAGGGCATCGCAGATCGAAGCGGACGGCGATGCCCTCGTCGCCGGCGGGGACCAGGTCGACGCGGCGGCCGAGGCCGTCAACGCCGACTGGGAAGCGTGGGTCGTGCAGTCCGAGACGGATCTCGAGTCGGCCGGCGCGGGCATGGACAGCCGCGGCCAGACCGAGGTCATGGGCGCGGCCGACGACCTTCGCGCCCGCGCCGGCACCGACGTGGAGGCCGCGGCCGGGCGGCTGCGCGACCGCGCCGATCAGCTGCGCGCGGATCTCGACGCGCTCATGGCCGCGGCCGCCCCGCTCCTGGGAGCCGGCGGCGCCGAGCTGGCCGGCCAGTCCAGCACGTCGTGCAGCATCACCCCCGCGCACACGCTCAGCGGCGCGGCGGGCAGCGACGTGCTGGTCGGCACGGGCGACAGCGACCTGATCGAGGGCGGCGACGGCGACGACCTGATCGTCGGGGCGGACGGCGGCGACCGGCTGCTGGGCGAGGACGGCAACGACGCGATCTTCGGCGCCGACGGCGGCGACGAGATCAACGGCGGCGCCAAGACGGACGTGCTGGTCGGCAACGGCGCCGACGACTGCCTCTACGGCGGCGGCGGCCAGACGCTGGCGCGCAACACCCTGTCCGTCGACCTCGGCGACCTCTTCTTCGGCCTGGGCGGGGGCGACCTCGTCGTCAGCGGCGACGACACGAGCGACCCGCTGACCGAGATCGACCTGGCGTGGGGCGGCGACGGCGCGGACGAGATGCACCTGAGCCACGGCGGCGACCTGGAGGTGGGCGGCTTCTCGTTCCAGCTGGGGAACCTCGCGTTCGGGGAGGCCGGCGACGACGTCGTCGAGGCCGCCGACGGCGTCGACGTCGTCTTCGGCGGCACGGGCGGCGACACCATCGGCACGGGCAAGGGTGCCAAGCTGGACATCGGGGACGGCAGCGGCGTCTCGGTGCTGCGGCTGCCCCTGGGCGACCTGGTCTTCGGCGGGGACGACGGTGACACGGTCGACAGCGACGCCCCGGGCGCCGACCGCGCCGACGACGACATCGACGTCGTGTTCGGCGGCGGCGGCAGCGACACGATCCGCGCCTACGGCGGCGGGCCGCTGAGCGTCGGCGACGCCGGCGACCCGGCCTTCGAGCTCGTGCTCGGCAACCTCGTGCTGGGCGACGCAGGTGAGGACACCATCGTCACGGGCGACGGCATCGACGTCGTCTTCGCCGGCGCCGAGGGCGACACCGTGCAGGCGGGCAAAGGCGCCGGCCTGGACATCGAAGGCAGCGACGACGCCTCGACCTTCCGGCTCGCGCTCGGCGACCTGGTCTTCGGCCAGGAGGGCGCCGACACGCTCGACGGCGACGACCCGGCCGCCGACCGCGAAGACGACGACATCGACGTCGTGTTCGGCGGCGGCGAGGACGACACGATCCGCGGCTACGGCGGCGGGCGTCTGAGCATCGGCGACGAAAGCGACCCGACGTTCGAGCTCGTGCTCGGCAACGTGGTCTTCGGCGGCGACGGCGACGATGCCATCGCCACCCAGGACGGCATCGACGTGATCTTCGCGGGCGCAGGCGACGACACCGCCGAGGCGGGCGCGGGCGACACGCTGGAGATCGACGACGCCTTCTCCATCCAGCTGGGCGACCTGGTCTTCGGCCAGCTCGACGACGACATCCTGCACGGCGACGCCCCGACGGCGGGGACCGGCGCCGGCGACGACGGCATCGACGTCCTCTTCGGCGGGCCGGGCGACGACAAGCTGTACGGCGGCTCGGGTGGGACCATCAAGCTGCCGGGCCAGGACTTCTGCCTGTTGTGGGGCAACCTCCTGTTCGGCGGCGCCGGTGGCGACCTCTTGCGCGGCGACTACGAGACGTGGGACAGCAGCGCTCCGCAAGGCGGCATCGACCTGGCCTTCGGCGGCCCTGGCGGCGACACCATCGAGGGCGCCGGCGGCTCGCTGGTCGTCATCGGCGACATCACGTCGCTGCAGGCGGTCGTCATCTGGTTCGGCAACCTGTTGTTCGGCGGCGCGGACGACGACACCATCCGCGGCGCCGACGCGGCCGATCTGGGCGGCTGCGTGAACGCCGAGCTCGCCGGGTTCCTGAGCGACGCCGGCGTGACCGGTCTCGGCGGCGCCGCCGACCTGATCCTGGCCGGCGGCGGCTACGACACCGTCGACGCCTACGACGGCATCGACTTCGTGTTTGGCGCCACCGGCGACGACACGCTCCGCGCCGACGACGGCGGGATCGTCGTCGTGCCGATCGACGGGATCCCGGTGCCGATCGCCTTCGGCAACCTCATGTTCGGCGGCGAGGGCGAGGACACCATCCGGAGCAAGGGGCGCCTGGGGGTGGCGGCGGTGCCGCCGCTGGAGATCGACGTCTTGTTCGGCGGTCCGTGCGACGACGGCATCTTCGCCGGCGACGGCTTCAACGTCGCCTTCGGCAACCGCGGGAGCGACACGATCGTCGCCGACGACGGCGTGAACCTGCTCTTCGGCAACGCCCACGACGACGTCATCTCCGCCGGCAGCGGCCTGAGCGTCGCCTTGGGCAACCTGGGCGACGACGTGATCTCCGGCGGCGCCGACGCGCTCGGGATCTACGTGCTCCTCGGCAACCGCGACAAGGACGACATCACCGGCGGCGACGGGCTGACGGTCGCATTCGGCAACCGCGGCGACGACGCCGTCCGGGGCGGCGTCGGCGTCGGCATCCTCTTCGGGAACGGCGGCCACGACGACATCGACGGCGGCGACGGGCTGACGGTCGCGTTCGGCAACCGCGGCGACGACACCGTCGGCGCCGGGAACGGCGTGGCCGTGCTCCTGGGCAACCAGGGCGCCGACGACGTGCAGTGCGCCGACGTTCTGTGCGTGGCCCTCGGCAACCTCGATCCCGATCTGGTCAGCGCCGGGGGCATCGGCCTGAGCGCCCTGTTCGGCAACGCCGGCGAGGACCGGGTGACGACCGGCACGGGCCTCGGCGTGGCGTTCGGCAACGACGGCGACGACATCGTCCGGGCCGGCGGCGGTGGGGCGCTCTTCGCCCTCGGCAACGGCGGCGACGACGTGATCGTCGGCGGCCCGGGCGTCAACGTCGCCTTCGGGAACACGGGGAACGACCAGTACTTCTCTGGCGGGGGGGCGAACCTCGTGTTTGGCAATGCCGGCGACGACACGACCCGCGGCGGCCCGGGCAGCGACCTCTTGTTCGGCAACAGCGGCCTCGACACGCTCGTCGGCGGCCACGGCGGCCCCGACGTCCTGTTCGGCAACCGCGACGGCGACACGCTCGGCACCAACGACGGGGACGACCTCGCGTTCGGCAACCGCGGCGGCGACCACGTCTACGCGTCCGACGCCGGCGGGTGCGACCTCCTGTTCGGCAACCGCGGCATCGACACGCTCGAAGAATGCCAGAGCTGCGACCTCCGCTTCGGCGGCCGCGGCGGCGACGACAAGCCAGCGAGCTGCACGATGCTCTCGCCCGCCGCGCCGAGCCGCGGCGAGGTCCGCGGCACGGTGCGGCTGGACCTGAACGGCGACTCGGCCGGCGACGTCGGCCAGCCGAACGTCACCGTGAAGGCCGGTTCGCAGAGCGCCGTGACGGACGCGGACGGCCGGTATCGGATCACCGGGCTGGCCGCGAACACGGCGTACAGCGTCGTGGAGGTCGTCCCGGCCGGCTTCGCCCAACTGTCGCCGCCGACCGCCCACGCCGTCGCCGTCGGCGGCCAGGGCATCGACCTCTTCCCGGGCCGCGACTTCGTGAACCGGCCTCGCTGCGCGGTGGCGGCCGACGGCTGGGGATGCGTCTCGGCGGAATGCGAGCCGGGCGGTGCCGCACCCGTGCCGGCGTGCCGGCCCGTGGCCGTGCGGCGGGTCATGCGCTGCGTCCAGACCGGGAAGGTCTGCGGAAGCGATGCCGACTGCCCGTGCCTGGACTGCGAGCCCTCGTGGGAGGTCGTGTCGTGCGCCTGCGTGGCATCCGACGCGAGCTGCACCCTCACGCTCGACCCGAAGACGGGACCGCGCTGCGGCGGCATCTGCCCGGGGCGTCCCGGGGGGCCGTGCCAACTGCAGGCCGTCGGCGACGTCTACCGTTGCGGCTGTCCGGTCTTGGGCAGCATGATCTACCTGCCGGCCGTCGGCGTCTCCGCCGTGTCCGGCCCGGTCGGACCGACTCAGACCAGCACGCCCTCGCGGACGGCGACGCGGCGGGTCACGGCATCGCCGACGCAGACAGCGACGCCGCGGGTCACCCTGGCGGCGACGAACCCGCCGCCGACTTCGCGGCCGATGGTGCGCCCGACCGTCGCACCGGCCCCGTCGCCGACTGTCACCGCGCGCCCGTCGTCGACGGTCAGGCCGACGGGCTCCCCCTCGCCGCGGCCGACGGGGACACCCCGCCCGGCGGGCGGGGTCGGAGTGGTGCAGCGGTCGGCGAGCGCCGGGCCGGGCGCGCGGCCGCAAGCAGTGCCGATGACGCTCGCGACCGTCGCGCTGGACGGCTCGTGGACGGTCCTGGACGAGCTGATGGGCGGCGGCGCGTTCTACGCGCCGCTGTTCGCCTACACGTCGACCGTCCCGGTGCGGATCGACGTGACCGACCTGTTCGTCGTATCGGACCGCAACGAGGTCTACCTCGACGGCCAGCTCGTCGGGTCGACGCCGCCGGTCGCCGACTGGACCGCGCTCGGCGGCGGTCCCCAGGACCCGCCGTACACCGCCGATCCCGCCGCGGCCTGGTCCGACGCCGCGTTCAGCAAGGCGTCGTTCATGCTGCCCGCCGGGTCGCACGTGCTGACGCTGCGCAACACGCACATCCCGCCCAAGGCCGACGGCTCGCCCTACCCGGACGGCACGGTGGCGTTCCGCTTGACCACGCTCAAGGACCCGACCCCGACGGCCACGCCGGAGGGAGAGCCCCCGACGGTCACGCCCGAGGGCCCGACCCCGACGGCCACGCCCGGCTGCGCGCCGCGCCCGGCGGGCATGGTCGCCTGGTGGACGCTGGACGAGGAGGGCGGCGCGGTGGCGCTGGACAGCGCCGGCGGCCACGACGGCGCCGTCGAGGGGGCGGCGGCGGTCGTCCCGGCCAAGGTGGCGGCGGGGCGGCACTTCGACGGCGGCCTGGTGCGGGTGGCGGATGCGCCCGCGCTGGACGGCGGCGACGCGGGGCTGAGCGTGGATGCCTGGATCCGGCCGGCGGGGATCGACGGCCTGCAGCCGATCGTGACGAAGCGGTTCGCGCCCGCCGACGCGCCGATGGGCTGGTCGCTCCACCTGGCCGACGGGCGGCTGGGCTTCACCTGGAGCCACGCGTCGAGCAGCCTCGACGCCGTCGCGCCGGATCGCCTGAGCGCCGGCGAATGGCACCTGGTGGCCGTGACCGTCCGCCGCGGGTCGCCCGACGGCGGGAAGCTGTACGTCGACGGCGCGCTGGTCCACACGTTCGACACGACGCCGCTGGCCGGGGCCGTGGACACCGACGCCCTCTTGCACGTCGCCTTGCAGCCCGCCCTTGGCCGCGGGCAGCCGGCGCGCGGCTTCGTCGGTGCCATCGACGAGGTCGAGCTGTTCGACCGGCCGATCTCCGGCGACGACATCCGCGCCATCTACGCGGCCGACCGGTTCGGCAAGTGCGACAAGCCGCGCCGGTGAGCTGAGCCGATCGGCACAGCACGCGTGCCCCCGGGCCGCAAGGCCTGGGGGCACGCGGTGAGTCTTGGGCGCCCCAACAAGGCGTCCGGGTTGCGGCCTGGCCGGCTCAGCCGGTGAAAGACGAAACCGTCGTTGGCGACCGTCGCGCCCACCGCCGAACCCTCGCGCGCCCGATCAGGCCGACGCCGCCCGTCACCTGAGCTGCAGGTAGTTCGCCAGCGCTGTCTCCAGCGCCGCCATGCGATGCTCTGCCAGGTGCCCGATCGCCGGCTCGACAATCTTGCTCTTGTCCAAGGTGGTGACCTGGTGGGCCAGAGCGGTGCACGCCCTGGGCAGGTTGCCGTCGCCCGATTCGAGCTGGACCGTGGTCGGCGAAGCCTGCTGCCAGCGCTCGGCCGTGGTGAGCGGAACGACGGTGACGCTCCGCCAGCGCGGGTTGGCCGTGAAGACGTCGTGTGAGACGATCACGCACGGTCGGCGACCCGCCTGCTCGGAGCCGGAGCGCGGGGCCAGGTCCATGAAGTAGATCTCGCCCCTTACCATGCTGCCTCCCGCAGCAGCCGCTCCACGGTGTGCGCGTCGGTCTCGGCCACGAACTCGCCGCTGGCGTCGGCGAGCTCCTCCACGTAGGCCCGCATGTCGGCGGCAAGCCGCTCGGCTTCGGTGCGGGTCACGTACTCCACCACCGCCTCCCGCAGCACATGTACGCGTCGCACGCCACGCTCACGGGCGATCCGGTCCAAGTCGGCAACGAGTCGACTGGGCAGCGCCACATGAAGATCCGTTGTGCCATCCATCCATAGCTCCAGATGCGGTACCATTGCCGTGCTCCAAAACATAGGCCATCTCATGGGCATCCGTCAAACCAAGGACCGCCCGGCCGGGATGCCCGTTGCCGTCCCTTCCCACCCTCCATGCCATCACGCCCGGTGCCAGATCGTCGCCATCCCCACCCCGATTCGTCCCGTCGCAGGCCAGAACCGGTGCAACCCCGTCCATGATCACAGGAACACCCGTCGGCGCGCGCGATCTGGCGGGAAGTGCCGGCACTTGGACGTCGAGCTTGTGCGGAAGGAGCGACAACGGGCCGGACTTTAAGTGTCGCTGCGCTGCGTCGCATGAGCGCGTGGATCCGGAAGCGTCGCCGTACACATCGCGGGTGGTGCGTGGCGGTTGCGGTTCAGCATCCCTCACGGCGTGCGCGCCGCCTTCCGCCATGGCAGCCGCCATCGCCCGCATCCCCGGGCGGCCCCGACGTCGGCAGGGACCGTGCCCCGGGATCGGGACGATCGACCGTGGCCATCAGCGCGATCGGCATCGGCGATTCGGCTGAACCCCGCCCCCGATAGCCAAAGAACCGACCCGCGATCAGCCTGATTGCCGGTCACGACAGGCAAAGAACCCGCCCGCGATACGCCTGGACACACGCTGCGATAGCCAAAGAACCCGGCCGCGATACGCCGAGAACCGACGCGCGACAAGCCGAGACATCGCCGGCGATCCAGGCGGCCGACCCGCGCACGCAGTGCGGAGTCCCATGTCGAGGGAAGCGTTCCCTGCCGCGATCGTGCCGGGGATGCGGTGCGGCGGCCCGACCGCGACCCGCCGCGGCGGGTGCCGCCGGCGGGCGATCCGGCGGGGCGAACGCTCGGGATCGCCCCGCCCGCGCGAATCGCGCCACGTCGGGCGACGTGGCAGAGGTCGATCCGCACCGCGGCGCCGACCCGCTACGGCGGGACGCCGGCGCGCGCCGTGCCCGCAGTACGGCGCCACGCCCCGCCGCGCGGCATGGCGGCCCTCTCGCCGTCGCCGTACGCCCGTCGATCGCGGCGAGGCGAAGGGGTGATCACGGAACGAGGGATGCGCGCCCCGGCGCAAGGCGCGGCCCGGCACGCCTGCGGGACGAACCGAGCCGCCGACGTGCCGCGGCGGTGCCGCGCGGGCGCCAGCCGGTCGTGGCCGTGCCCCGCGTCGATCAGCCACCCGGCCAACTTGATGAACCACCGCACCAGCCTCGCCATGTCGTACCCCCATCGGTCGATCGAACACGTCATGGGGATTAACGATTGGCGCCGCGTTTTATTGGCTCATCCGCGAAGCGATCGGCCGCCGGGTGCCCGCCGTGTGGGCACCGGCGCGCCGCGAGCGCCGGCATCGCACGGCTCGTGGTCGAGGTTGGGTGCGTCTCGCCATTCCGGAGCTTGGTTGGCAGACGGGCGATGTGGGATGCCAGGCAAGCCCTTACTCTCCCCGCGCGGCCGCCTCACCCCCCGCCCGGCCGACCTTCCGGGAACAGCTGATAGCCCCCCTCCGGCCGCCCCCGCCACGTGCCCAGGTAGCGCGGCGCCGACGGCTGCGGCTCGATCTTGCGCCGCAGCTCCTTGACCACCTGGTAGAGCGCGTCGTCCATCACCCCTTCGCCCACCGCCTCGTCCGGCCACACCGCCTCGATCACCGCCGTCTTGGTGTGCCGCACGCGCGGGTGCTCGAGCAGGAACTCCAAGAGCCGGCGCTCGAGGTTCGCCAGGCCCCCCAGCGGTGCCTGGCCCTGGTACAGCTCGCCCGTCGACGCGTCGCGCCACAGCTTGCCGCGCCCCTGGATCGCCGCCCCCGCGCCCTCGACATGCGCCGCGAGGAGCGACCCCACGACGTGCCAGTCGCCGCCGTCCTCCCCCCGCGCCGCGAGCCCCCGCCCCGCCAGCCGCGACAGCGCCGCCGCGTGCTGGTCGGCCAGGTCGTGCCGCGCCTTGGCGATCAGCCGCTCGACCGCCGCCGGGTCCGCGCCGCCCTGCGCCCGCAGCCGCTCGACCCGCCCGCGCAGCCGCTGCACCTCCGTCAATGCCAGCAGCTCGGCCTGGGTGAGGCCCTCCACGATCTCCGCCAGCCGAAACCCGATGGACGGCTCCGCCAGAAGCGCCGCCCGCCATGCGTCGCCGCCCGCCGGTTCGTGCCCGGCGCCCGCCGCGCCGACCGCGGTGGCGGCGCCGGGCACGACATCGGCGCCCGCTGCCGGCCGCCCCCGCGACCACCAGTGGCACGCCGACTTGAGCAGCGCCGGGTAGCCGCCCGTCAACGCCAGCAGGCGCCCGACGTCTTCCTCGGACGCCGGCGCCGCTGCGTGCGCCGTCTCCTCGGCGATCACCCGGCGTGCGTCGGCATCGACGAGCGGGCCGATCCAGCACACGTGCGTGTCGAGGATCTCGTATAGCTCGCCCAGGATGCCCGGGTCGTCGAGGTAGGCGACCTCCTGGCGCAGGCCCACGACGTACGACAGCCGCCCCTTGCACGCGTCGCGCAGGCCGCGCAGCGTGTCGGTCAGCTCCGGCGAGGCCGTTTCGCAGAACCGGTCGAAGCGGTCCAACACCAGCACGATCGGCGTGCCGCGCGCCAGGAAGGCGAACAAGGCCTCGCGCAGCGCCGTCTGCGCGACGAACGGGTCCGTCGTGGCGCGGTTCTCGCGGAAGAGGGTCGCGATCACCGGGCCGAGCGCCGGGTCCAGCCCGTCGCGGCGCTCGTGGAACGCCCGCAAGAGCACCCGGTAGAATGTGGCCGTGTCGCCCGCCGGCAAGTCGTTGAGGTCGACCATCACCACCGCCGGCGGCGCGAGGTCGGCCGGCCAGTGCGCGCCCAGCGCTTCGGGCTGCGCGCACAGGAAGCGCAGGAAGTTCGACTTGCCGGCGCCGCCCATCCCGATGACCGCGCCGCTCGTCCCCTCGACGATCCAGCGCGCCACGATGCCCGCCTCGCGCGCGCGGTAGGTCGCGGGGTAGCCCGACCGTCGATCGCCGGCTGTCAGCGTCGTCTCCATGTGCCTCACCTCGTCGCCCGCATGCATCCCGTCGGCCCGGCGGCGATTGTACCACCGCGCCGGTCCGGGCGCTGCCGCCCCGCGCCCGCGCCGCCCAGCGGCCGGCGGGCGACGACGAGGTCGCTGTAGCCCCGGAAGCACGTCTCGACGCGCTCGACCTCGAAGTCGGCGGCCTCGACCGCCGCGCGGAACGCCTCCGGGGAGTGCGTCCAGTACGTCCCGTCGAGCTGGGCGCGGCGGATCCGGCGGTTCTGGCGCCAGGTCTCGCGACCCCGCCAGAACACCCGCGCCGCGCCAACCGGGCCCACCGTCCGCACCAGGTGGCCGGCGAGGAAGCGCGACCACTCCCACACATCCACCGGCCGCCCGGGATCGCACAGGAACGCCCGGCCGCCCGGCGCCAGCCACGCGTGCAGCCGCGCCAGCGCGGCCGGCGGGTCCGGGAACGTGTAGAGGGCGTGCACGCACGACACCGCCGCGGCCGAGCCGGGCGCGACGTCGGCATCGTCGACGCCGCGCGCCGCGATGCGCACGTTGCCGAGCCCGGCCGCCCGGGCCTTGCGCGCGGCGACCGCGTTCATGCCCGGGTCGGGCTCGACGTGGACCACCGGGTGGTCCGGGAAGGCCCGCGCCCAGCCCAGCGAGAAGACGCCCGTCCCGGCGCCGACGTCGACGATCGGCCGCCCGGACGGCAGCGACCAGCCGCGCACCTCGGCCTCGAAGCGGGCGACGAGGTCCTGGTAGGCCGGGTTGTAGGCCTGGATCATGTCGTACACCGCGGCGTACGAGCTCCAATCGGTGGCTTGCATCGGGATCCCTCCAGTGCGTCGGGGTCGGGGTTGTCGCGATCCGGCGAGCCTGCTTCGGCGCTGCGCGTCACGCCGCGTAGCGCCCCGCTTCGTCGCGGTCGATCGCGAGCCGCGGCTCGGCCGCGCACATCGCGGCGAAGTCACGGAACGGCAGCCCGCACAGGACGCCGAGGTCGCGCACGCCGGGATACGGCTTCGGGTCGGACAACGGCTGCATCCCGAACAGCCGCCGGTAGATCGCCACGTGCTTGCGCCGCATGGCGGTGATCACCCAGTCCGCCTCGTGGACCACGGCGTTGGCGGCGATCATCCGGAACAGCCGGAACTGGGTGTCGAGCATGACGTCGAACGACGTCTCGGCCGTCACGAAGCGCGAGGGCTCGACGATGCGCCGGTCGAAGCCGATCCGCAACGCGATCTCGTCGCGGTAGCTCTCGAACGACGGCAGGCCGATGCCGCGCTCGGGGATGTAGACGCCGGCACGTATGGCGCCGATCGGCTCGTCGCCGTCCATCAGCAGGTACGTCATCGCGTTCGGCTCGTCGCCGTCCATCAGCAGGTACGTCATCGCGTTCGGCTTGTAGTCGTAGGGGTCGCGGAACCGTTGCGACCCGTTCTCGGGGATGGAGTCGGTGGCGCGATACGCCCGGTAGCGCAGCTTGAACGCCGCGTCGCGCAGCGCGGGCGTCGCCGCCCGGACGACGGTGGCGGTCGCGGGCAGCGGCTTGACGAGGGTGGGCGTGGCCGATTGCAGCATGGAGGTCGATCTCCTGTCAATCGCGGGTCGGTCGGTGTCGTGCGCTCGAGCCCGACATGGCGCCAGCATACGCCGGGGGCGGCGGCGAGTCCTGAGGCCGCCCTGAGGCCGCCCTGAGGCAGACGCGAGGTCGCCGCTGGCCACGGTGCGCCGCGCACCGCCGGTGCGACGGTGTTGCGACGACTTTGAGACGGCGACGGACGACAATGCCGAACGTCGCATCCCGGGCCGGCGACCGCTGGCCCGCCCAAGCTCGAAAGGAGAACGAAGCGATGCTTCCCAAGCGCTTCCCGGCCATGGCCGGGATCACCCGAGCGCTCTTCGGCGCCCTCACCGCGCTCGCCGCGCTGGCCGACACGGCCGGCGCCCAACCGCCGCCGACCAACGGCACCCGCTGGCCGACCTACGAGGTGTGCTACCGGGTCGACAGCACCGCCGCCGGCTACGCCCTCCAGATCGACCAGGCCGCCGCCACCTGGACCGCCGCCAGCACCAACGGCTTCAAGTTCGTCAAGGCGGCCAACGGCACGCCTTGCCAGAACGCCTTCTACGAGGGCTTCATCGATGGCCTCAAGGGCTGGTACGGGTATACCATCATCGACACCGACGTCGGCCAGGCCGGCTGTGTGCCGTTCGTGGGCTGCACCGACCCGACGCCGGGCGCGACCATCCTCGCCGCCTACTCGGTCCTGGAGTCGCGCCAGTGCTCCGAGAACCAGAAGGGCTGCATCTGCCAGACCCAGCCGGCGGCCGAGGCGGACTTCCACGACCCGCTGGGCTGCCACCTCGTCACGCTGCCGGCGGGCCACTGCGGTCCGGGCGGGATCCCCAACACCGTCATGACCACTTCCGGGCTGCGCTGGGACACGCCGGGCGTCTACGAGACCGCTCTCCACGAGCTCGGGCACTGGCTGTGGATGGGCGACACGTTCATCGCCCTGCCGGCACAGCGGGACTCGGCCCTCGACTGGCTGTTTCCGCAGCGCTGTACCGATCCGGGCATGGCGCCGGACTTCTACACGCTGTTCGGCGTCGACATCGCCGAGCTCAACCAGCTCTATCCGTGAGGAGAACGACGATGCGGTACCGCGCGATCGCGCAAGTGGCGGCGGGGGCGTTGGCGGTGGTGGCCGTGGCGGGTTTCGGTTCGGGCCGGCCGACGCGCTCGGGCGACGGCGACGGGAACGCGGGGACGGGGTCGGCGGCGCCTTCGGGCGTCGCCGCCACCTTCCAGTATGCGTTCGTCGAGGAGGGCGACGTGATCGAGGCGGCCGACGCCGTCATCCGCGGCACGATCCTTGCCGTGTCGGAGCCGCGTTGGAACCAGACGAGCGGGGAGCGCTGGTCGATGGACGCCGATCGGCCCAAGTCGGTGGCGCACCCGCCGGCGGCGTTCATGTTGCAGACCGTCGACCTGGCCGTCGCCGAGGTCTGGCGGGGCCGGGACGTCCAACCGGGCGACCGTGTCGCCTTCGACGTCCTCGGCAACGGGATCGGCGCGGCGTGGAACAAGGAGGGCGCGTTCCTCGCGCCCGGCACCGAGGTCGTCGTGCTCCTCGACCGCCGGTCGATCGGTTGGCGCGACGGGCCTGGCGGGCGCAAGGAAGTCCTGACCTTGAGCGGTGCCTACCAGGGCGTGTACCGTGTCGAGGTCGGAGGTGGCTTGACCAACGCCAGCACGGCGCGCTTGAAAGGCGCGCGCGACCGGGCATCGTCGAGCGGGGACGCTGCCGCGCAGACCTCGGGCGCGGTCTCACGGTCCGGCACGGTGGCGGCGCTGAAGGCGCGTGTGCTACGGCAGGCGGGTGGCTGAGCCATCGGGCGCCGGCGCGCGGGAGCAGTGGCATTCCGAAAGCGAGGGTGGTGATGGGTACTCGGACATCCGTCCGTGGATTGATGCCGGCAGTCGCGCCGGGTGTGGCCCTCGCGGCCGCCGTCCTCGCGGCCGGCGCCGCGGGCACGGCAGGACGGGGCGCCACGGTGGCCGCCGCCGGCCCCGCGCTGCCGGAGCACTACGCGTGGCAGACGACGTGGGCTCCCGGATCAACGGGGTTGCGACACCCGCTCGACGTGTCGACGGCAGCCGACGGGCGGGTGGTCGTCTTCGACGCCGAGGGCGAGCGCGTGGTGGGCCTCGCCGCCGACGGACGCCGGCTCGGGGTCTGGACCGACCCCGAGCCGGCGGACGACGGCATGTGGGAGGACGACGGCCCGATCGCGGCGGTCGGCACCGCCGATGGCGGCCTGATCGTGCTCCGGCGCCCTTCGCGCATCCTGCCCGACGGCGTGCGGCAGCTGCGTGAGATCGTCCGCCATGACGCGACGGGCGCCCTGCGATGGGGCGCCGGTCGTCTCAGCCCCGACGTGACGCTCGACCCGCTGCATCCCGACCGCACGTGGTCCGACCGCCTGGCCCTGGCCCGCGGGGGTGACCGGGTGTTCGTGCTGGATCGCGGCGGCCCGCGCGTCTACGCCAAGGCGGCCGAGTCGGGTGCCGGGCTCGGCAGCGAGAACCTGCCGCCCGCCGAGACCCGTCGGCTGGTCGACGCGTTCGACTGGTATGTCGATCTCGACGTGCTGCCGGATGGCCGGCTCGCCTTGCTCAACCAGGCACGGTCGGAGCTGCTGCTCTTGCGTTCGGGATGGAGCGCGCCCGGTGCGGCGGCGACGCGGCGGGTGGCGCTGGAAGGGCGCCCGCGGCGCATCGCGGCCGACGCCGCGGGCGGCGTGTTCGTGCTGGATGCCGACGGCACGGTCCGCAAGCTGGCCGCCGACGGCCGCCTGCGCGCCCGATGGGACGCCCGTGGACCCGCGCCGACCGCGCGGACCACCGTTGCCGACATCGCCGTCCAGGCGGATGGCGCCGTCCTGGCGGCCGACGCGCACAGCGGGGCCATCCACCGGTTCGTGCCGGATGCGTCCGGCGCGCCGGCGGCGGACGCATCCGGATGCCGGCTCGCCCCCGGCAAGACCGCCGCGCCGAACCAGGTGCGACTCGGCGCGGCGGTGACGGTCACGCTGGCCGTGCATGGCGACTGCCCGCGCCGCGAGGGCGCCGACATCGCGCTCGTCGTCGCCCGGGGCAGCGGCGACGGGGCGGCGTCGGACGAGCTCGACGCCGCCGTCCCGTTTGCGCGGGCGTTCGTCCAGCAGGCCGACCTGGGGCGACATCGCATCGCCGTCATCAGCCATCAGCTCGCCTTCACACCCACCGTCGACGCGCCGTTGTCCGCGGATCGGACCGTGCTGCTCGATGCGGTGGACGCGCTCCGGCCGGCCCGCGACGCCGACTTGCTCGGGCCGCGCCACCGCGTCTACGCCCGGGCACAGGCCGTGTTGGACGGGCCGGGCGGCCGTGACGAGGCGCGCAAGGTGATCGTCGCGCTGGCGACGCCCGGCCAGCCGGGCGTGTCCGTGATGGATGCCTTGCGCACCCGCGCGCTGGGCACGCGGGTCATCGCCCTGCAGGGGCTGCCCGACGCGGTGGTGCGGCGACTGCGGCGGCAGTCGACCTTCTGGTTTGACGAGGCGATGCTGTGGCCGCGCTTCCTGGCGTCCGACTGGTGGGACTGCCATTGCGCGGCCGGCGTGACGGCCGAAGCCGCCGCGGAGGTGCACGCGGCCATCGCCGCGGATGCCCCGGTGTGGCGCGCGACGGCGCTGGCGTCGACGCTCGTCGTCACCGATCGGCTGCCCGCCGACATGGCCTACGTCGAGGGGTCCGCGGTGCCTCCGGCGGGCTGGGAGCCCGCCACGCGCACGCTGACGTGGCGGCTCGCGGGGGTCCCGCTCGACGGCACGACGCTGGCCTTTCGGGTCGTCCCGACGCTGGCCGGCCACCGCCCGACCAACGTCGACGCCCGCGCTGCCTACACCGACGGCCTGGGGGTGGCCGGCGCGCTGGTCTTCCCGCTCCCGTTCGTCGACGTGCTGGCGCCGACGCCGACGGCATCGCCGACCGCCACGCGCCCCCCGACCGCGACGCCCACGCCTTTCCCGACCACGACGCCGTTTCCCACCGCCCTCCCCTCCCCGACGGCCACCGACCGGCCAACGCCGATCCGCCACACGGCGTGGCTACCGATTGCGCTCCTGGATCGCTGTGTGCCGGAGGCGGCGCGCGCCGACATCGCGCTGGTCCTCGACCTGTCGAGCAGCATGCGCGAGGCGGCGGGCCCGGCGCCCGGCGCCACCAAGCTCGACGCCGCCCGCCGGGCCGCGGTGGTGTTCCTGGACCTGGTGCGCCTCGATCGCGGCGACCAGGTGGCCGTGATCGGCTTCAACAGCACGGCCCGCGTGATCCAGGCGCTGACCGGCGATCGGTCGGCGCTCGAGCGATCGCTGGCGACGCTGGACACCGCCGCGCAGACCCGGATCGACCTCGGGATCGCGGCCGGCGCGCAGGCGCTCGACGGCCCGCTGCACCGGCCGGGGCACGATCGGGTGATGATCGTGCTGACCGACGGGCGCGCCAACCCCGTCGGCCCCGAGGCGGCCGTTGCGGAAGCGGCAACGGCCAAGCGGCACGGCATCCGGATCTTCACCATCGGGCTGGGCGACGATCTGGACACCGAGGCGCTGGCGCGCATCGCGGATCGGCCCGACCACTTCTTCCAGACGGCCGACGCCGACCGGCTGGCGGCCATCTACGCCGCCATCGCCCGGCGCATCCCGTGCCCGGCGACGCCGCTGGAGAACGGCATGCGCTGACGGGGGCGGTCCCGCCCGGGCGTGTGCCGGCAAGGGCGCCGCGCGTCGTGTGACCCTTTCGTCCTGCCTTGCCCCCTCCGCCCGCACCCGCACGGGCTACCGCTGCTGCACCGACGGCAGGAACACGCGGCCCGGCGGCGATCCGCCTGCCGGCAGCGTCACCGACACCGGCCCGTGCCACGTGCTCGGGCCGGTGTCGTGCACGACCTCGAGCCGATAGTGGAACGTCCCGGCGCCCGGCCCGTCGGCGAGGTCGTAGCGCGTGCCCGACGCGCCGCCCCCGCGCGCCGCGACGAGCGCCGCGTTCACCCGCGACCACGGGCCATCCGGGGTTGGCGCACGGTGCACGTGGAAGCCCGTGACGCCGGCTTCCGGCCCGGTCGTCCACGCCACGATCGCCCGGTCGCCGGCCGCCGTCGCCGTCAGCGACAGGATCTCCGCGGCCGTGGGGTCGCCGATGCCGACAACCGTCACGACGAGCGTGTCCGACACCGTCACGCCGCCGGCCTGGTCGGGAGCATCTCCCACCGTCGTCGGCCCGGTGGCCGCGGCGCCTGCCAACAGCGTGCCGTCGTGCGTCACGCTCAGCGTCACGCGGTACGCCCCACCGCGGGTGTAGGTGTGCGTCGGCGACAGGGCCGGGTCGCCCGGGCCGGCCACCGCGGCGGTGTGCGACCCGCCGTCGCCGAAGTCCCACCGGATGAAGTACGGGCTCTGGCCACCCCACGGCGTGAACGTGCCGGCGAACTCGACCGGCAGGCCCGCCAGCGTGCGCTGGTCCGGGCCTGCGTCGACCGGCGGTTCCGGGAACGTCGTCGTCGTCTGCCACGGTGTCGGGGGGCCGGCGTTGCCCGCCGCGTCGACGGCCCGGGCCCGGAGCTGGTGCACCGATCCGATCGTCGACGGCACGTCCCACGTGAAGAGCCACGTCACCACGCCCGTCGTCGTGTTGACGATCGCCGGCAGCCACGGGCCGCTCGGGTCGTCGACCTGCACCTCGACCCGCAACAGCGCGCCGCCCGGGGGCGCCGTGTCGGCCGCGGTGCCGCCCAGGTCGACGAAGTCGCCGATGATCACCGGCGGCACGACGAACGACGGCGCGGCCGGCGGCGCCGTGTCCACCGCCAGCGTCGCGTCGGCGATGGGGCTCTCCTGGCCGTAGTAGTCCGTCGCGCGCACCTCGACCTGCACGCTGGTCGCGCCGCTCGGCGGGACGACCGGGATCGTCCAGAGCGCCTTGCCGCTGGCCAGCATCCACATCCCGCCGTCGACGCGCACCTCGACGAAGTCCACGCCGATGCCGTCGCCGTCGTGGGCCTCGCCGAGCAGGTCCAGCCCCGCCGCCCCGATCGTCCCGGCCGGCAGCATCACCCCCGCGGTCGGCGCGCGGCTGTCGACGCGGTGGCTGAACGTGCGCTCGAGGACGGACTCCCCGTTCGGCGTGATCGGCAGATCCAGGCGGGCGGTCGTCGTGACGGCGTCGATGCCGGTCAACAGCGACGCCAGCCGCCCGGTCACCGTGAACGCCGCGCTGGCGCGGGCCGGCACCGGCGGGATGTCCAGCGTCCAGGCGGCGCCGCCGACCGGGCACGTGCCGCACGTGGCTCCCGAGCCCGCCACGGTCCGGTAGCCCAGCCCCGGCGTGGCCGACAGCATCACCTGCGCGCCGACGAGCGGGTCGGCCTCGGGGTTCTCGACCGTGACGACATAGTCCAGATCCTGGTCGTGGCCCCACGGCGCCAGCGGGCTCTGCGGGCTGTTCAGCGCCAGGCGCGCCAGGCGGGCGCGCGGGATGCCGCTGGTGGGCTCGGTGTTGCAGCGGTCCGCCCAGGCGTAGCTCGACGACCACGGCCCGGCGGCGGCGTTGGCCGTCGGGAACACGCTGGTCGGCGTCCCGGCGTCGTTGACGGCAAAGGCGAAGAGCCGTACGGCGCCCGCCACTTCCGGCGCGCCCCACGGCAGCTTGACCTCGGTCCCCGCCATCTCGCCATGGGCGAACGCGAAGTCGGCGGCCGGGAGGCTCTCGGGCGACCAGGCGGATCCGTTCCAGCGCCAGAGGCCGCCCAGCGTGTCGCTGTCGACCGCTGCCGCGTAGTCCGCGGCGAAGGGCAGGGCCGGCAGCCCGAGCGCGATGCCGCCCGGCGTCGCGGCCATCGGCGTGGTCGTCCCGCCGGCGGCGACGTCGAAGTAGGCGAACAGCGTCCCGTCCGGGATCCAGCGCGCGCCCTGCCAGCCGAGGAAGCTGTTGACGCCGTCCCACGCGAAGTAGAGATCCTGTCCGACCCCCGAGCGCTCGTCGGTGGCCAGCAGCTCGGTGTCGTCGCGCCACTCGTCGAGGTCCAGCTCGAGCACGCCGTCGACGTCGATCGTTTGCCGGCGATCGGCGCAGTCGACCGCCGACGGGCCGAAGAGGCGGTCGAGCATCCCCGCCGCCAGGAAGGTCGTCTCCTCGACCGTGCCGACGTGCCACGGCCCGAAGTGCCGCACCAGGGTGTTGCCGACGGCGTCGGCGGTGGCGATGTGCACGTACCACTCGCCCGGCGCACCCAGCGCCCGCGTCGCGGTCTGCCCGGCCACCACCGTCGTCGGCGTCGTGTCGGGGACCTGGTCCACCGCCAGCCGGACCTCGGCCACGTCGCCGCCGCTCTGCGGCGGGGTCCACGCGATGTCGAGGTCGGTGAACGCGTCGACGTGGCTGCCGGCCGGCAGGCTGAAGGTGACGGGCGCGACCCCGGCTGGCGCGACGCTGTCGATGGTCACGGCGATGGCGGCCAACACGCTGACGTTGCCCGCCCGATCCAGCGCCCGCACCCGCACCGGGAAGCTCTCGTGGTCGAGGCCGTCGGGCGCGGTCCAGTCGAGCGACCACGTGCCGCCCGTGATGGTCGCCGCGGACCAGGCCCGCCCGCCGTCCAGGCTGACCTGCACGCCCGCCACTCCGCTGCCGCCGGCGTCGGCCACCGTGCCGGTGAAGGTCACGTCCGCGCGGGTCACCGCTCCATCCGCCGGCGCCACGAGCGACCCCGTCGGCGACGTGGTGTCGGCCGGGCTCGCGCCGGTGATCGAGAGCCCGACCGCCGGGCTGCTGGCGCCGTCGTTCCCGGCGCGGTCCGTCGCCACGGCCCGCACCGTGTGCGGCCCGCTCGCGAGGCTCACCCACGCCCGGAAGACGCGCGGGTCGCCGCTCGTCGGGTCCCAGGGCTCCGGCGCCCATTCCGCCGCCACCGGCAGCCCGTCGACCTCGAAGCCGATGGTCTCGACGTTGAACGATCCCGCCACGTAGTCCGCGACCTGCGCCCGCAGCTCGAGCGGCGATGTCGTCGACGTGCCGCCCGCAGGGCCGAGCCAGGCGACGACCGGCGCCACGCCGTCGACCGAGAAGGCGCCGCGGAACTGCGCCGTGGCGTCGTCCACCCGGTTGCCGGCGCGGTCGAGCGCGCGGCTGTACACGCGGTACAAGCCGTCGCCGTCCGCGGGCGTCAGCGTCCGCGTCCAGTACGACGTCGTCTGGCTCGGCGTGGCCAGCGTCGCCGTGAGCCAGGCCGTCGGCAGCGAGGCGGTGTCGGTGATCGGCAGGGTGGGGTCGGCGATGCGGCGGAAGCCGACCTGGACCGACTGGATGCCCGAGTTCCCCGTCGCGGCCGAGATGCCCTCGCGCCCGAGCAAGAGCGCCAAAGGCGCGCTGACGAGCTCCTTGTAGCCGATGTCGGCCCGCGCCCCGCCGCCCGGCGGGACTGCGGCGAGCGGATCGGCTGCATCGACGGCCGGGCTCGCCGGCGTCAGCGCGTAGCTCCCGCCGCCGACGAAGCCCGGCGCCTGGCCGACGATCGTGTCGGGACCGGCGACGAGGCCGGTCGCGGCGTTGTCCTGGTAGTCGGTCGCGTTGCCGTGCACCAGGTTGAAGTCGTCGAACACCTGGCCGCCGACAAGCGTGGACAGGCCGACGCCGTTGCCGGAGACGATGCTGCTGCGCGCGTCGAACCACGTCCCGCCGCCCATGGCGGCGTAGCCGGCCCCGGTGTTGCCGACGACGGTGTTGAACGTCGCCGCCCCGGTCGATCGCCCGGCGAAGACGACACCGCTGCCGGCGTTGCCGGTGACGAGGTTGCGCGAGACGTGCACGCGGCTCGACGCCCCGTCGACGACGACGCCGCCGCCGCCGGGGGCGCTGCCCGTCAGCGTGAGCGCGCGCACCTCGACCGAGATCCCACCCTGCACGCGCACCGGGCTGCTGCTGCCGCCCGCGTCGATCGTGACGTCGTCCGCCCCGGTGCCGACCAGGCTGACGTGGCTGGGCACGACGACGCGCTCGGGATAGGTGCCCGGCCCGACGCCGACCGTCCACTGCGTGTCGCACGGCACGCCGCCGACCGACGCCAGGCCGCAGCCGAGCGCCGTGATCTCGTTGGCCGCCGCCGCGAGCGCGTCGCCGACGACGTCGAAGGCGTCGACCTGCCAGAACAGGCCGTCGTTGTCGCAGAACGCGCAGTAGTCGTCGTCGGCGAAGAAGGCGGCGCCGCCGGTCTCGACGTAGCCGATGTCGACCCGTCCCCCCGCGCCGGGCGGCACCGGGTCCGACGGGTTGCCGGCGTCGATGACCGGCGAGCCGTCCGACGGCCGGAAGTCGTTGGCCGGCGGCGCGGGGTCGACGAAGGCCGGGTCGGCGAAGACCTCGCCGGCGCCCGGCGCCTGCGTCGGCGTGCCGTCGATCGCCAGGTCCGCCGCGTTGCCGGAGTAGGCGTTGTAGGTGTGCAGCTTCGTCGCCGCGCAGGCCTGGTAGGCCAGACCGCGCGTGGTGTGGTCGGCGAAGATCGTGTTGCGCACGTCGACGGGCGCGCACAGCTCGGCCGCCAGGCCGGTGCCGTTGCGGGCGAAGGTGTTGTTGACGACCTCGACGTCGGTGGCCGCGCCGCGCAGGCGCACGCCGGTGCCGCTGTCGCGCACGATGGCGCGGGCGAGCGTGACCCCGCGTGCCCCGTCCTCGACACGCGCGCCGTCGACGCCGGCGGCGCCGGCCAACGTGACGCGCGCCAGGCGGCTGCCGCGCACGCCTTCCGCGCGGGCCAGCGCGACCGGCGGCGTCGGCGGCGGGGTCACGACGGTCAAGCCGGCGCCGGCGCCGATCACCTGCACGCCGGTGACGAGGTGGAAGGCCTGGGCATACGACCCGGCGTGGACCAACACCCGCGGCGCGCCGGTGTCGATGGCGGCCTGGAGCGTGTCGAAGGCGTCGACGCCCCACGTCAGGCGGTCGGGGTCCGCCATGGGCAGGGCGCACGGGGCGCAGGCGGCCAGGCTGGTGAACACGTGCGCGTCCGGGTGCGCGTCGTGGTAGCCGGCCGTGAGCGCGGTGCCGGTCGCGACGCGCAGCACGCCGCCGGCCGCGTCGAGGAACCGGGCGGCCGTGGCCGTCACAAACGTCATCGACAGCGGCGCGCCGGCGCCGGACGGCGACCAGCTCGTCCCGGCCCCGGCGACCCACTGGCTGCCCGCGCCGCCCACGAGGTAGTCCGCCGGCTCCGTGCCGCCCGTCAACAGGTCGGGGTTGAGCCAGGTCTGCGCCGCGGTGGTGTCCGGCGTGACGAAGGCGACCCGGTCCAGCGTCAGCTTCTGGGGCTTCACGCCGATCGGGCCGACGCGGTCGACGCCCGTGCCGCCGCCGCGGGCGAAGTAGAGCTTGGCGTTGGGCGCGTCGAGCACCAGCCCGCCGCCGGCGTTGCTGCCGGCGGGCGTCGAGAGGCCGGAGCCGCCCGTCCCGAGCACCGTCCAGGCGTTGCCGGCGATGCTGTAGCGCGCGAAGGTGCGGCCGTTGCCGCCCTGGACGGCGTAGATGTCGTCGGCGCCGTCCCACTCGAGGTCCGCGCCCGACCCGAGGTCGAACGGCGCGCCGGCCATCGCGGTCCACGTGCCCAGCCCGCCGTTCGGTGTGAAGCGGTGGAACGCCGCGCTGCCGTTGACCGTGCTGTCGCCGGGCAGGAGGTAGAGGTGGCCGGCCGCCCACACCGACGCCGCGCCGGTGGTCGTGGTCGCCGGGGCGACCGCGAGCGTCGTCCACGAGTTGGCCGCGATGTTGTGGCGCATGAACTCGGTGCCGCCGCCGAACGTGGCGTAGACGGCGTCGGTGCCGTCGGCCGCCAGGGTGGCGCCCACCGCCGGCAGGCGCGGCGGGGTGGCGCGGGGCACCCATGTGGTCGGGGCCTCGGGGTACCGCAGGAGGCGGGGCGTGGGCGTCAGCCGCACGAAGTTCGTGGCGGCGAAGCTCGTCGTGTCCTCGTGGTTGACCGACGTGAACACGCCGCCGACGTAGATGTCGGCGCCGAAGAACGCCAGCGTCCAGACTTGCCCCCCATACGGGCCCATCGGGTTGGCGAACGGGCTCCCGGAGCCGGGAAGCCGCGACCACGCCCCGCCGTCGTACACCAGGACCTGGTCGTAACCGTAGTTCTCGGGCATGAGGTACGCCTTGCCGCCGTGCGGGATCAGGCTGCCCTGCGGGTTGGAGCCGAACCCCACCGGCGTGATGTCCTGCCAGGCGCCGGCCGACAGGCGTCGGACCGACGGCGTGACGCCTGTGAGGGCGTCCCGATCCGAGACGATCGGCACGCCGCCGACGAAGGCGATGCCGACGACGTACGAAAGCGGGCTGGCGACCGGCCCCACGGCCTGGAAGGCGCTCCCGTCCCAGCGCGTGATGTGGTCGGTCGGCGTGCTGTCGAAGTTGCCGCCGACGTACACGTCGCTGCCCTGGATGTCGATCGCCCACACGAAGCCGGGCCGGGTGCCGCTCGGGCTCGCCGGGCGCGTCACGCCGCTGCCGAGCGCCGACCACGCGCTGCCGTTCCACTTCGCGATCGAGTTGACCGTTGTGCCGCCGGCCTTGTCGAAGTTGCCGCCGACGTAGATGTCGGTGCCGTTGGCGACGATGGTGGTGACCGACGGGGCCGTGCCGCTGTTGTCCGTCACGCCGCTGCCGAGCGCGCTCCACGTGCTGCCGTTCCACTTGGCGACGCCGCCGGCCGAGACGATGGTCCCGTCGCCGTTGACCGCCTGGTCGAAGAAGCCGCCGACGTAGACGTGGCCGTTGCCGTCCACGGCGACCGCGTTGACGGACGGGTCGCATGGGCAAGACGGGCTGAGCGCGGCCGTGGCCCGCATGCCCTGGCCCAGGGCGCTCCACGTGCCGGCGACCGTGTCGTAGCGCGCGATGCCGTTGGCCGTCACGCTGCCGGCCGTGTCGAACTGGCCGCCGGCGTAGATGTGGTTTCCGCTCACCGCGAAATCTTGGATGCCGCGCGGGTCCGCCACGTTGATCGACGTGCCGGGCACGCCGGCGAAGCGCGGCTGCTGGCTCATGAGGTAGAGCAGGCCGGCGCTGGCATCGACCGTCGTGGCGCTGCCGGCCACGACGTCGAGCGGCGGGCTGGGGCGCGTGGTCCAGGCGTCGGTGCCCTCGTCGTAGGCATAGAACTCACGGCTGCCGCCGCCGAGCAGCGCGCGCGGCCGGTTGAGCAGCATCTGCACGCTGCCGCCGGCCGCCAGCGACTTCCCGACCGGCAGGTCCGCCGGCGGAGACGTGCTCCAGGCCGGGTTCAGCACCGGGTCGGGCGTGGTCGGGTCCACGCGGACATGACGGTCCGCCGGGCCGCGTGCGGCGATGGTGCTGTCGGCGACGGCCATGGCGCTGTCGCGGTCGGTGTACAGCCCGACGGTGCAGTCCTGGACCAGCACGCGCGACAGCGCGATGCGCAGCGCCGGATCGCCGAAGCCGGCGAGCGGCGACGTGTAGCCGCCGACGCCGGCGTTGTCCAGCCACACGCCGCGGTCGGCGTTGCGCAGGGTGAGGCCCTCGAGCGCGACGCCGGCGACGTCGTGCACGTAGGCCGCCGCCGTCGCGCCGCCGAAGGTTGCGCCGTCGACGAACACGGCGTCGGGGTCGCTGCCGGCGACCGTCAGGTCGTTCTTCGCCGCCCCGGTGATCTCGAAGCCGGCGTAGACGCCGGGCCGAACGCGGACGGTGTCGCCGGTCGCCGCGGCGGTCACGGCGGCCTGGATCGTCGCGAACGCGTCGGTGCCGAAGCTCGTCGCCGGCCCGGCGCCGTCGGGGTCGGCGCCCGCCGCCGTGCCGGCCCAGTCGTCGTCGACGTGGCGGTCGAGGGCGGCCAGGCGGTGCGGGGCATCGCCGCGGGCGGGTTCGTCGAGCGCGGCCCAAGGCCGATCCGCGCCTGCACCGCGGTCGGTCGCGGCAGGTCCGTGGCCGCCGGGCAGGCCCGCCGGCACCGCCCCGCGGCCGTGTCGGGCGGCGGGCCGCTCGACGCCGGGACCGACGGCCAGACCGCGCGGCAGGGCGTCGGCGGCCACGTGCGGCGGGCGACCGAAGTGCAGGAACGACGTGGCCAGCACCGCCGTGCCGCCGGAGCCGGGCACGAGCACGAGGTCGGCCGAGCCGTCGGCGTTGGCGTCGGCGCCGGCCAATGGGGAGAGCGAGGCCGCGCCGGCCACGTCGGTGATCCGGGCGGCGACGGCGGGTGGCGACGAGGCCGGGTTCAGACCCGCCTGGCCGAGGAACAGGTAGGCCGAGCCGTCCGCGGCGCCGACCACGAGGTCGCGGAGCCCCGCGGCGTCGGCGTCGACGTTGCCCACCGCGGCCAGGAAGCGCGACGCGGCCGGCGCGTAGCCGCCGAGCGACAGGCAGCAGCTGCCGCTCCCGCCGGCAGACCCGAAGACGACCTTCGGCGCCGTGCCGTCGTGGTATGCGAAGTCGGCCCGGCCGTCGCCGCTGATGTCGCCCAGGGCCGCGACGCGGCCGTCGCCGCCGGTGCTGGCGAACGACGCGGTGGCGGTCAGCGCGCGCCCCTCGGCGGCGGCATACATGGCATCGCCGCGGTAGAGGTGGTAGCGGCCGGCGGGGCCGATCGCCCCTGTCGGGTCCGCGACGACGATCTCGCCCGCGCCGTCGCCGTCCATGTCGCCGACGCCGCGCGCCGGCGCGACGGCAGGCGGCGCGGCGACGACCGCCGCCGCCTGCACCGTGACGTCTTCCTCCGGTTGCCAGGCGGTCTGAACCTTGCCCAAGACGAGCACCCAACCCGGTTGTCCCCCGCCGACGCCGACGAGCAGGTCGCCCAGGCCGTCGCCGTTGGCGTCGCCGGCTGCGGCCACCGCGCCGCCCAGGCCGGGGCCGTTCAGCACCACCCGCCCCGCGCTGCCGTCGGCGTCCAGAACCGCGTCGGGCACCGTGCCGCCGCGCCGTCCGAAGACCAGGTGCGCCCGACCGTTGGCGGGGTCGCCGACGAGCACGTCGTCCAGCCCGTCGCCGTTGGCATCGCCGACGGCCGACACGTGGGCCCCGATGCCGGCGCCGGCCTCGCCGACGTAGGTCGTCGGGGAGTCGCCGATCAGCTCGGGCGTCGGCGGCAGGGCGAAGCCGCCCGGGCGGCCGTAGACGAGCGCCACGCGCCCGGCCCCGTCGGCCGCGGCAGGCAGCCCGACGGCGAGGTCGGCCAGGCGGTCGCCGTTGAAGTCGCCCAGCCATGTCGCCGACACGCCGCCGTCGTCCTCGCCGACGCTGTCGGGCGAGATCCAGACCGTGGCGTCCTCCAGGCTGCCGAGCGTGCCCGCCAACGCCGCCGGCCGCGGGGCGAGCGGGCCGTTGCCGGCGTCGTTGGCCAGGCCCCGCAGGTCCACGGGGCTGCCCGCGCCGTACGACGGCGGATCGGTCTCGAAGCGCCGATTGGTGAGGCCGTCCCCCGGCGGCAGGACGTCGACGACGATGGTCCGCTCGCCGACGGTGCTCCGGTTCCCAGCGCGGTCGAAGGCCCGCACGCGGACGGTGTGCCGACCCTGGGCGGCGTTGCCGCCCGGCAGGCGCCAATCGTGTTGCCAGCTCGCGGTCGTCGGGAACTCCGGCCGGTCGCCGCCGGTCAGCGCCACCGGCACCCAGGCCCGGTCGTCGATCTGGATCTGAAGGCGCTGGATCCCGGACAGGTTGTCCGCGACACCGCCGGCGATGGTGATCGCCACCCCCTCGCCGCTCGGGTCGTTGATGAACGCCCCGTCGGCCGGCGTGGCGAACGACGCCGTGGGCGCCGTGTTGTCGACGGTGACCGTCGCCGTGGCGGGCGTGCTCGCCCGGCCCACGGCGTCCGTGGCCGTGGCCGACAGCGTGTGGACACCGTCGGCGGGCAGCGTCCAGGCGTACGACCACGGGCTGACGTCGGTGGCCGTCGCCGTGCCGCCGCCCGGCAGGTCGAGGTCGACCGACGTCACCCAGCTCCCGGCGTCGGCGGCGGTGCCGCCGACGACCAGCGTCGTGGTGCCGCCGCCGACGACGGCGCCGTCGAGCGGGGTCGTGATCGCCGCCAGGGGATCGTCGGCATCGACGGTGATCGGGAGCGACGGTGCCAGCTCCGCGAGGTCGGGCGAGCCGTTGCCGTCGCGGTCGAGGTCGTCGCGGTACGGCAGCCGACCGGTGACGGTCGCGCGCCGTGTCTCCGTGGCGCCGGCCCCGGCGATCGCCGTGATCGACGTGGTGGCGGAGCCGCCCAGGGCCAGGGGATCGCTGGCGCTGAACGCCCACGTCAGCAGCGTGGCGGCCGGGTCGCCGCCGCAGTCGGCCGAGACCGTGGCCTTGAGGCTGCTGTCGCCGCCGAGGTCGCCGCCGGCCACGCCGGTGAGCAGCGACGGCAAGCACAGCTCGAGCGGCTGGTCGATGGCGTGGCGGCCGACCGACAGGAGCTCGAGGTCGAGCGTGATCGCCGTGCCCGGAAGGACGAACAAGCCGGGCGCGCGTGCCGGCGCGGGCGGGAGCGGGCTCGCGGTCAGGATCAACACCGGGCCGGTGTTGGGCGCGTAGGGGCTGGTCTGGTTCGCGCGCTCGGTCGCGTCGGACAGGCCGTCGCCGTCGGCGTCGGCGCGCAGCGGGTCGGGGAAGGCCGGGACCAGCGGGCCGCCCGGCAGCCGGAACAGCCAGCCGCCGACGCTCGTCGCCGCCGTGCCGGGCTGCCAGAAGGTGTCGCCGGCCTGGAACGCCTCGTCGCCGTCGGACAGGCCGTCGCCGTCGGTGTCGGCCGTGGCCGGGTCGGTGTGGCGCCGCAGCTCCTCGGCGTCGGAGAGGCCGTCGCCGTCGGTGTCGGCCACGGCGGGGTTGAGGCCGAGCTCGCCGGCATGGGTCACCTCGTGGCCGTCGGGCACGCCGTCGTCGTCGGTGTCCCAGTCGTCGCTGCGGGTGCAGTGTTGCGCCGCCGGGTCGGTGCACGGGGCGGCCGGGATCTCGTCGCGGTCGGGCCGGCCGTCGCCGTCGACGTCGGGGTTGAAGGCGTGGCCGGCGACGACCGGCGCGGCGTCCCACGCCCAGAAGTCGTCGAGGAAGAACGGCAGCACGTCGAGCGCGATCTCGGACGGCTCGTTGTCCTCGGGCAGGGTGTCGGTGATGCGCTTGCGGAAGCAGAAGGCGCCCTGGAGCGTGCACTCCTCGTAGTACACCCGGGTCGTGATCGAGGCCTCGACCGACATGTCGACGTCGCGCACGGCCTGATCGAGGAGGAACCCCACGCCGACCGGCGTCTTGCACTGCAGGGTGCTGCTGTCGGACGTGCGGCAGCGGGGGTCGGCGGCCAGCGGGTAGACCGTCGAGCGGGTGGAGGTGCCGTCGAAGCGGCCGGTGACGTAGCTGTCGAGGAGGTCGCCGAGGTCGCCCGCCGACTTCTTCTCGATGGTCCCGGTGACCTCCGAGGACAGCCAGAACGCGTTGAAGCGCCGGGGGCCGATCTCGGGGAAGATCAGCCCGCTGGTGACGTCGCCGAGGCGGGCATCGGTGACTTCGGTGAGCAGGTTGACGTCGTAGAAGAACTCGGTGATGCCCCTGATGATGACGTCGGTCAGGCTGAACTCTCCGCTCGTGGCCAGGAAGACGATCAAGTCGATCAGGTAGAACAGCGATGTCAGGACCAGGCCCACGGGGTTGAGGCTGATGACGAACATCAGGATCGTGAACACCGTGGCCACGACGGCGGACGCCACCGCCAGCTTGATGGCGACGGGGTCGGAGAAGTCGGTGGTCAGCCCGAACGAGACCCAGATCAAGGCCACCGCCACCGCTGTGCCGATCGCGCCGAGGGTGCGCCCCTCGAGCACCGAGCGCGTCAGCGGGTAGAGGATCTGTTGCGAGCGCGTCAGGCTGTTGAAGGCCTGGGTGGCCTGGTAGAGCTGGTAAAGGTCCTTGGCGGCCGTGACCACCTTGCGGGCCTTGCTGAAGAAGTCGCTCGAGGCGGTCCGCGGCGAGCGAAAGGTGTAGACGTTCATCCCGGCGTAGTCGATGCCGACGATCTTCGTCTCCGCGAAGTTGGCGCGGACGTACTGCCAATCCGAGAGGGGGCCGTTGCCCATGCGGAGGCCGCCGCCGGGCTCGGCCAGCCGCGCCACGTCGATGAGGTAAGCGTCGAGGGTCTGGCCGGAGCTGCGGTCGAGGAAGGCGGTGATCTCGGCATCGGACAGCCCGCTGGCTGCCAGCGCCACCCCGTCGGCCGCCATGACCGTCGTGCGCCCAGCGGTCCAGGTGTCGTACATGTTGCGCACGACGCTCTGGAGGTCCACCGCCGTCAGGCCCGGGTACGTCGGCTGCAGCGCGGCCAGCGAAGCCGAGACGTCGGCATAGCGCGCGTCGATCACGCCGCCGCGCTCGGGGGCGGAGAGCGTGCGCCATTCCGTGCCGGCCGCCTGATAGAGGTTGAGCTGCAGTCCGCGCGTGCGCGCCAGCGGCGCGTCGGCGAGGTTGACGTTCAGCGCGGCGCCGGGGTCGAGGCGCTCGACCTGGTCGAGGTTGTAGCTGCGCCCGCGCTCCTCGAACGCCGTGACGACCGAAGGCGTGTCGGCGGCACCGAAGTCGGCGTTGAGGAGCTGCGTCAAGCGCCGGCCGGTGCCGGCGATGCCCTCGTCGCGGTGAAGATAGTCGGCGCGGTCCGTCACGACGGTCGCCGTGACGCCCCATTTCTCCTCGGGCGGGGTGAGCGGCTGGGTGAAGCGGTTGACGACGTCCGACAACGTCACGCTGTCGGCGTTGGTGAAGGCGGCGTTCAGCCCGAAGACCAGGTTGAAGAGCTGGCGGTCGTCGGCGGGCGAGGCGGGTGTGGCGAAGAGCGCGCTCTCGAAGCTCTGGCTGCGCGACACGGCGGCCCCGGTGACGCGGAAGCCAGGCTCCTCGTAGGTCTGGAGCGCCAGGGCATCGGTGCGGATGCTGTTGCCGGTGTCGCGGTCGCTCTGGGCCTGGACGACCCACACCATCTTGGCCTGCCAGCGGATTTGCACCTGCTGGTCGGGCGGGTAGGCCACGCGGGCGTAGAACGCGACGACCCGGCCGTTGTCGGTGATCGGCATGAGCGGCGCGTAGAGACGGTAGGGCTCGGGCGAGTCCGGGAGCGACTCCACCGTGCCGAGGCCATAGCGCCGCGCCAGCTCGGTGTCGGGGCGGATGTTGGTCAGGACCTCGAGCATCGGGAAGATGCGGGCGTCGGCCGTGCTGTTGTCGAGGTCGGCCATCTGGCCGGCCTCGTCGGCGGGCCAGTCGAGCGCCGACACGTTGTAGCGCAGGCGGTCGGGGTCCTCGGGCTGGACCTGGAGCTCGACGTACTGGTGGCCGTCGGTGCCGCCGCCCTGGGTGTTCAGCGTGTAGCGCTCGATGATGCCGGTCCGGCTGAACGGCGACAGGTCGGCGCTGTCGGGCACGCCGTCGCCGTCGTTGTCGTCGTCCCAGATGTTCGGCACGCCGTCGCCGTCGGGGTCCCAGGCCTCGGCGTCGGTCGCGGTGCCGTTGCCGTCGGCGTCCATGCGCGGGCCCTTGCCGACCGGGGTCGGCCATTCGGCGCTGTCGACCATGCCGTCGCCGGCCGCGTCGACGTTGTTCGGGGCGCCGTACCACGTGTGGCCGCCCACCGTGAAGCCGGCGACCTCGGCCCCGTCGGGGATGAGGTCGGCGTCGGTGTCGTCGCGATAC
>QEVT01000190.1 GCA_003576755.1 bacterium
AGCCGGCGGCCGTCGACCTCGACGGCGGCCGCGCCGAGGCCGGCGAGCCGCCGTGGTCGGAGCCGGCGGCGCTCGAGCCCGAGGCCGCCGATGCCGAGATCGCCGCGCCGTCTTGGGGCGCACCCGGGGCCGCCGAGCCGGGGGCGGTCGAACCGGCGGATGTCGATGCGACCGCGCATGTCGAGCCCCCGTCGAGCGTGCCGCCGGCCGAGCCCGCGCCTCCCGCCGAGCCGTTGCCGGAGGCGCCGACCGCGGCCGTGCCGGAGTTCTTCGAGCCGGCATGGCCTGGGCCCGACGATGGCGCGCCACCGGCCGACCGCCCCGCCTGGCCCTCGCTCGAGGCCGCTGCGGCGATGGCGGATCTCGAGGCCGTCGAGCCGCAGGTTCCCGACCTCGACACGGCGGCGGGCTGGGGCGAGGGCGACGCCAGCGCGCAGGGCGCCGCCGAACCGGCCGATGTCGCCCCGAGCATGGTTCCCGCTGTTTGGGCCGAGCCCGCGGTCGCCGAGCCCGACATGGTCGAGCCCGCGATGCTCGAGCCCGCGGTCGCCGAGCCCGCGATGCTCGCGCCCGAGATCGCCGAGCCCGCGATGGTCGAGCCCGAGCCCAGCATGGCCGAACCCAGCATGGCCGAACCCAGCGTGGCCGAGCCCGCAGCCGTCGAGCCTGCGGCCATCGAGGCCGTGCCCGTCGAACCCGTGTACCCCGCGATCCCGTCGATCGACGCAGAGACCGTCGAGCCCGCGCCGATCGAAGTGGCCGCCGAGGCCGTCGAGACCGCCGTGGCCGTCGAACCGTGGGCGCGTGCCGGGGCGGCTCCGGCGCCTGACACGGCTGCCGCGACCGCGGTCGAGGCCGAGGTCGTCGACTTCCGCATCCCGGATGCCGTCGAGGTGCTGCGTGCGGCGGGGTTCGACGGAGCGCGGTTGGCGACCGTGCTCGATGCCGTGCGCCAGAAGTACGGCGACCCGGCGTGGCTCCCGGCGGGCGACTACCACGTCACCGTCCGCCCTCCCGCGGCGGCGCCCGCGGTGCCGATGACGTACACCAACCAGCAGATCATCAGCGCGCTGTATCGGGCCGGCGGCGGCACGTGGGACGTCTTCGAGCGCTCGGGCCTCAAGCTCGGTGACATGGCGGCCCGGCGCACGCAGGCCTACGCCGGGCCGGCCGTCGCGGACATGACAGACCTGTCGGCCGACGAGCGCGACCTGGTGGCGCGCGAGCTCGAGGCGATCGTCGCCGCCGTGCGCTGACCCCGTGCGGTGCGGGGCTACGGCGGCGGGCGGTGCACGACGGTCGCGATGACCGCCGCGCCGTCGATCAGCGCCGCTCCGTCGGGGCTCCACCCGGCCAGCCGCACGCCGGTGGCCGGGTCGTAGAGGCCCACGCGGACCTCGTACGCGCCGCCGGGCGCGTCCGCGGGGATCGCCAGCGTGTGCGCGTCCTGCACCACCTCGCCCGCCGCCCACAGCGAGGTCGGGTAACGGCCTCGGTCCGGCGGCCCGTCGCCCGTGACGACGGGCGGCGCGCCCGGCCGCACCGCGTGGACGAACACCGTGTAGTCCCGGTCGATGGTGTCGGTGCTCGACCAGTACAACGTCACGGTGTAGGCGCCGGCGGCCGGGCGGGCGGCCGCGGCGCCGCCCGGCGTGGTGGCGCGATTCACGCGGTAGCCGACGAGCGTGATCCGCCAGCCCGCGTCCGGCGGGCCGAACGTGTGGGCCGTGCGACGGACCCGTGTCGGGTCCGGCACCACGGGCGACGCCGGGGCGATCGCCAGCCGGTCGGTCCTCCAGGCATCGCCGACCGGCACCCCGGCCACCGACGCCGGCACGCGCGCCATCGGCATGCCCTCGGGGTACAGCCCGACGATCAAGCGCGCCTGCCCGGGCACGGCGTCCGGGGCGATCGGCACGTCGAAGGCATCGCGGAACGGCTGGTCGCGCAGCCATGACAGCGTGGGGTAGCGCCCTCCCAGCGGCAGCCGGTCGACCTGCCCCACGACCCGCCCGGTGGCGTCGAGCACCTGCGCGAACTGCCAGTAGCCTTCGTCCACCGGCCCGCGCGCCGTCCAATACAGCGGCAGGTGGACGACGTCGCCCGGCCGGAAGCGCCGTGCCGCCAGATCGTGACCCAACAACCGGATCGAGGGGCCGAAGTCGACATCCACGCGCGTGCCGATGGCGTCGACCTCCGCCGCGGTCAGCGCGGGAGGAGGGGCGAAGGCCGGCACCAGCACCCGCGCCCACGCCCACACGGCCAACCCGAGCATGCCCGCGCCGAGCACGGCCATGGCCGCGGGCCGCGCGCGGACCGGCACCCACGCCGCCCAACCGACGACGAACAGCACCCCGAACGCCGGCAGCCCCGTGAACAGGTAGCGCCCCTGGGCCACGACCAGGTCGAACGTGAACGCCAGGCGGAACACCGAGGCGTACACCAGCGCGGCGGCCGCCGCCACGATCAGCATGCCCGCGACCGCGTCGTCTCCCCGCGGCGGCCGGACGCGCGCTTCGGGCCGGTCCGGAGCGTGCGGCGCGTGCGCGTCGTCAAGCGGGGTCGCGGACCGGGGCGGACGGGGCGCGGTGGCGGCGTCGTCCGCCGCGCCGCGGTGCGCGGCCGCCCGGCGACGGCATATCAGCCCTCGCCCCCCGGCAACCACGAGCCCGGCCGCCGCGGCCGCCGACACGCCGGCGAGCACGCGGTACACGGCGGGCGGCAGCGGGACGCTGACGTCGGCCGCCAGCGGCGTGCGGCGCAGGCTCTCGTCCGCGGCCTGCGCCCACCGGCCCCACCCCAACACGTCGCCGTTGACGATCGCGTTGCGCGCGAACCACCAGCCCGCGACGACCGCGATCGGCACCCCGATGCACAGCGCCGACTCCCACAGCACCCGCCGCGAACGGGCCCGCCACGCGGTCACGAGCACCGCGAGCCCGGCCGTGGCCGCCGCCGCCACGACGGTGAGCTTGGTCAACAGGCCAAGCCCCAGGACCGCGCCCAGCGCCACGCACGTCCGCCGGTCGGCCCCGCGCACCGCCAGACGGGCCGACAGCCATAGCGCCAGCGCCGCCAGCGGGTTGGCGAGCCCGTCGTTGTTGGCCACCCCTTGCACGAACAGGAACTGCGGCAGGAACGCCACCCACGCCGCCGCGCCCAACGCGAGCGCCGGCTCGGCCGGGCGGACGGTGATGGCGAGCTGGTAGGTGGCCCAGACCACCGCCAGGCCGAGCAGCACCGTCAGCCAGCGCAGGACCCGCAGCGACAGGTAGCGCTCGGCATACGGCCAGCGCTCGTCGGCCGTGTGCTGGTGGGCGGCGGGCGAGACGATGTGCGCCAGGTTCACCGAAAAGTGGGGGTTGTTGCGGAACGCCAGGTCCGCGTCGTCGGCCCAGGCCGTCGCCAGCGCCCCCATCGCGTAGTACAGCGGCGGGTGCTTGACCTGCTGCGCCAGCGGGCCGTCGGCGTCGCCGTGCCGGGGCAGGCGGTGGTGGGCCTTGAGGAACAAGACGTAGGCGACATGGCCCGGCTCGTCGGGGCCCTCGCCGGCCGGCGTGGCCGTGCTGTACGCCAGGCCGAGCGCCGCGTACAGGGCCAGGATCGGCCAGAGGGCCTTCGATGGGCGTGCGGCTCGGGTCGCCATGGCCTCGATCATCGGTGTGCAAGTCGGCGGGAGCGCGCCGAGCGGTGCGGCGGCACGGGGACCGGGCACCGCCCGGCGGCCGGATGATACCTCAGTCCGGCCCCAGGCGGTCGATGAACACCTGGTGCCACAGCTCGAGGATCACCAGCGCCATCACCTGCTTGACGATCAGGAACTCGCGCGTCGCCATCCCGTCCACCAGCGCCTGCACGCGGGCCGGGTCGAAGTAGCCGCGCCGGCGGACCTGGTCGGGGTTCAGCGTCCGGTCGATCAGGCCGCGGATCGCGGGATGCCCGTGGAAGTACTCCATGGGCAGGTAGAACGGGTTCTTGCTGCGCCGCGTGTTCTCCGGCGGCAGGATCCGCTCGGCCCACTTGCGCTCGACGTACTTGTCGGTGAAGCCGCGGACCTTGAGGTGCGGCGGCATGCGGAACGCGAGGTCCATCATCGGCGGGTCGAGGAACGGCAGGCGCAGCTCGAGCCCGTGCGCCATCGACGACTTGTCCTGCCGCAGCAGCGCGAAGTCCTGCAGCCAGTCGTCGAGCTGCAGCGCGAGCAGGCGGTCGAGCAGCGCGGGCGCGGGCCCGCGGTCCGACCGGGCCGGCGTGCCTCGGTCGCCCACCGCGCCGTTGGTCTCGCGGTGCCCCGCCAGGTGGTCGTGCTGCGCCACCGCCGCCCTGAAGGCCGGGCTGTACAGGGCCGCGCGGTCCGCCGGCCCGAAGAGCGTCCGCAGGCCGACGTAGTTGGCGTACAGGCTGTTGCGCCGGTAGCCGGCGAGGTAGTCCGCCACCTTGGCCCGCCCCTCGCGGCCGAGGTGCGCCGGGAAGACGAAGAAGCGGTCGAGCACGTCCACCGGCAGCCGGCGGATGAGCGGCACGGTGAGGCGCTGGTCGACGGCGTCCGGGACCACCCGCGCGTAGCGGTCCACCCATTGGATGACCTTGTGGAACGCGTAGCCGCCGAACAGCTCGTCGGCGCCCTCGCCCGCCAGCACGACCTTCACGTGGCGCGACGTCTCGCGCGCCAACAGGTAATACGCCAGGATCAAGGCGTCGCCGATGGGCCGCTCGAGGTGCCAGACCATCCGCGGCAGGAGGCTGAAGTGCTCCGGCAGGCACGTGATCTCGGTGTGCTCGCACCCCAGGCGCCCGGCCAGGTCGCGGGCCTGCGCCGTCTCGTCGTTGGGGGCGTTGAAGCCGATCGAGAACGTCTTGACGCGGCCGAGCTCACGCGCCATCAGCGCCACGATGGCGCTGGAGTCGATGCCGCCGCTGAGGTAGGCGCCGACGGGCACGTCGCTGCGCAGGTGGCGCCGCACGGACCCGGTGAACGTCGTGTCGAACGCCTCGAGGTACTCGGCGTCCGGCGCGTACGGACCGGACCCGAGCGTGACGTCCCACCACCGCCGGCGGGTCACCTGGCCGGCGCGCCACGTCAGGCAGTGGGCGGCGGGCAGGACGTGGATGTCCTCGAACAGCGACGCGGGGTTCGGCACGTAGCGCAGCGCCAGGTAGCTGTCGAGCATGGCCGGGTGGCACCGGCGCGGCACGTGCGCCGACTGCAGGAGGGCCTTGATCTCCGAGGCGAACGCCAGCCGCCCCCCGGAATGCCAGTAGTAGAGCGGCTTCATGCCCACGCGGTCGCGGGCGACGAACAGCTCGCCCGTGCGGCGGTCGTAGAGCGCGAAGGCGAACATGCCGTGGAAGTGGCGCAGGCAGTCGTGGCCGTGCTCCTCGAAGGCATGCACCACGATTTCGGTGTCGGAGTCGGTGTGGAAGCGGTGCCCGCGCGCCTCGAGCTGCGCCCGGAGCTCGACGTAGTTGTAGATCTCGCCGTTGTAGACCACCACCACCGAGCCGTCCTCGTTGGACACCGGCTGGCGGCCGCCCGCGATGTCGATGATGCTCAGGCGGCGCATGCCGAGGTGGACGTCGCCCGTCTCGAAGAAGCCGTCGTCGTCGGGGCCGCGGTGGCGGATGACGTCGCCCATCCGTGCCAGGGCGCCGGGCTCGTCGAAGCCTGCAAAGCCGAAGATGCCGCACATGGGGAAGGGCGCGGGGTGCCGAGGGGCGTCTGGTCGCCGCCGGAGGGCGCGCTACGGCAGCGCGGCCGGCGCGGCGGGCTGGGGGACGACGGCGGGCTCGCCGAGCGCCGCGGGCGAGGGGACACGGGACCCGTCGCCGGCCGGCGTGTCGGCGGCGGCAGGCGCGTCCCCGGGAACGCCGGCGGCATCGAGCGCCGCCAGCATCGACACCGCGGTGTCGGCGCCCATGCGCATCGCACCGTGCATGTTGGGGAAGCAGAACGCGCCCTGCCGCCCCGTCGACCGCAGGTTCGTGAAGGCGGCCAGATGGGCTTCGATCCGCGCGAGGTGCAGCTCAAAGCCGAGGTCGAACACGGGGTAGGCGTGGGCGTCGGCGAAGTGGTGCCACTCCACGATGTCCTCCGGCGCGAGCAGGCCCTCGGCCTGCATGTCGGCCACGATCCGCTGCCGGGTGGCGTCGCCGCCGTTCCAGCGGTCGTCGCCGACGTCGCACGTCGTCTCGACGAGCACGACGGTGTGGCCTGCCGGCTGGACCTCCATGCCGCTGTTGGAAGGCTCGGCGATCCGGTGGAAGATGCGGTCGCGGTAGTAGACGTACTGGGCGTCGAGCACCCGCGGCTTCTTGACGAGCAGCCCGTACACCGCCACCGCCTTGTGCCGGAGCGCCGCGCCGGCGGTGCGCACGTCGGCGGGCGCGTCGTCGCCGAGGGCTCGAACCAGCGCGGACACCGGGATGGTCGACAGGCACGCGTCACAGGCGATCTCGTGGCCGGCACCGTCGCCGTCGACGTACCGCACGGCACGGATGCGGCGGGCGCCGTCGTCGGTGCGCTGCGCGTCGACGACGACCGCGGTGACCGTCGCGTTCAAGCGCACCTCGCCCCCCCGCGCGGCGATGGCATCGGCCAGGGCCATCGGCATCTCGCGGGCGCCGGTGCGCGAGTACCACAGCGTCTCGTCGCGCAGCGCGCTCTCGACCGCGGTCCCGGCGTCGTCCTTGACCCCGAAACGCGACAAGGCCTTCTTGACGACGTCGACGGCGCTGAGCCGCGGCATCTTCGAGCGGACGAACGCGGCCGAGAGCTCGGCCGGGGGGATGCCCCAGTAGCGGTGCGTGAAGTCGCGGAAGAAGAAGCCGTAGAGGGGCCGCCCGTAGAGCTGGATCAGGGCCTCTTCGGCGTTGGCCGGCGGCGGTCCCGGCCGCAGGCGGTTGACCACCTGCTGCGCCACCAGCCCGGCCATGGCCCGCGCCAGCGTCCACGCCGGGATGCCGGTCAGGAGGTCGAAGAACTCCAGCGGATAGCGTCGGTAGCCGTCGCCGTACCGGATGAGCGCGGCCTTCTGGGTCGGGATCAGCCGGTCGCCCATCAGCGCGCGGATGTCCTCGAAGATGGCGGCGTCGAACGCGTGGAGCTGGTGCACGCCGAAGTCGTAGTGGTTGCCGTTGCGCTCGCGGCCGCCCGCGAGCCCCCCGACGATCTCGGCCTTCTCGAGCACGGTCACGCGCGCACCGCGGCCGGCGAGGGTGCGTGCGGCATACAGGCCGCACACCCCGGCGCCGAGGACGACGACGTGCGGGCGCCCGGTGCCGTGGGCGGCGGTGGACGGGCGTCCGTTCGGTGTCGCCAACGTGGGCGCGGCGCCCTCTCCCGCGAGATCCGGCCCGGGCAGCGCGTGTTGCTTCCCCACCGAGGTGACCGATCAGGCGCGGACGGGCGGGCCGGCGAGGACCTCGGCCTGGCGGCGGAACTGGCGGCAGAGGAACGTGTCCGGCAGGACGACGTCGTCGTAGCGGATCGGTGCGTCGCGCGCCACCGATCGGGCGAACCGCGCCCAGCGGTCGCCCTCGGCCTCGAGGAGCGCGATCGGGAGCATCCCGGCGGCGTCGGCCACGTCGCAGCGCTGGATCAGGCCGTAGGCGTGGTCGCCGCCGATGGCGTGCTCGACCGCCTCGCCGGCGGCGACGTCGCGCTTGGCGTAGGCGTAGACGTCGGCCACGCGCCCGTGGATGGGGCGCATCACCGGCTTGCGGTACAGCGCGGCCAGGGCGATGGCGCGGGTGGTCTCGAGGTGGCAGAGGTGGTACGGGCGGTAGAAGAGGTAGTACGGGCCGTCGCCCAGCTTGTAGTAGCGCAGGTACTGCCGCTGCAGCGGGTCGTCGCAATGGCCGACGACGAACACCCCGCCGCCGGGCTCGGCGCCGAGGATGTAGTCCACCACGCCCGTCGTCCCGTACTTGTCGAAGTCGAACCGTTGGAACACGTCCTCGACGCGCGCGGCCCGCGGCCCCTCCATGCCGGGCACCCACGGCACGAGGCCGGCCGCGTTGGCCACGAGCGCCATCTCGACGTTGAGCTTGGTGCCGTCGGTGTAGGCACAGCACTGGACGGGGTTGAGGTTGCGGATGCGCGCTTCCTCGGCGATGCTCTCGGCGGTGGCGTAGCGGTCGAGGAAGCCCTTGATGTTGCCGGCCATGACGACGCGGAACGCCCACATCTCGATCTCGTCGATCATCCGCATCAGCACGCCGTGCTGGTCGCCGGCGTCGCTGGTGACCACCACGCCGCGCGCGGCGGCCTCGTGGCCGAGCAGCGGGCCGAGCGTCAGGTCGACCTCGGCGTTCATCAGCACGACGTCGATGCCATGCTCGATCGCCCGGAGGCACACCTCGCCGGCGAAGCCGTTGGTGTTCGTGGCCTCGACGAGGACGTCGATGCCGAGCTCGGGTCGGTCGAGGAGGAAGAACGGGCTCCGGGTGAGGAGGGTGGTCCCGCGCGGCGGGAGCGCGTCGCCGGGGCCGACGACCGCGGACGGGCCGCCGTGGGCGTCGGCGGCCTGGCGGGCATGGTCGAGGTCGAGGTCGGTGATCGACACCAGACGCATGCCGGGGGTGCGTCCCACCTGCCACGCGATGCCGATGCCCATGGCGCCGGCGCCGACCAGCGCGACGCCGATCGGGCGGCCGGCCGCCTCTCGCGCACGCAAGGCTTCCAGCATCGACAACCCCATCGTGTTGGCGTCAACGCGCGGCATCATCTGACCCATATCCAAGCCAGCACTGTACCATCGGCCCCCCGGGGGGTCAAGTCCCCTGGACCGGTCCGGATGACCCGGGGCGGGCAGCGGGCGTCGGCCTAGGCGCTGCGGCGCTGGATGATCTGCAGCGGGTTGCCGTCGGGGTCGCTGAACGTGCCGAAGACGGCGCCGGGGGTCTGGTTCTCGAAGGTGAACGTGCACCCGCGCGCCTCGAGCTGGGCCTTGGCGGCGGCATAGTCGGCCACGCCGAGGACGGGCATGGTCTGGGCGGCGCGCGGGTCCGGCGGAGCGTCGAGGCCGCCGTGCAGCGCGAGCGTGACGCCGCCGGCGTCGAGCACGGCGAAGTCGCCGTGGTGCATGCGCACGGGCAGCCCGAGCACGTCGCGGTACCACGCCACGCTGCGGGCGACGTCGGTGGCGAAGATCAGGACGCTGTCGACGCGTTGGATCAGCATGGGCGTGTCTCCTGGAGGTCGTGGCGGCGGTGCGGCGGCCGGCACGCGCGAGCCGGCATGGGCGACTCGGGCACGCCGGCGGCCACGCGGGCCGCGTTACGGTGCCGGTGCCGGCGCGGGGGCGGGTGGCTCGGTCGGCTCGGGCGGCGGGGCCGGTTCGTCGGTCGGTTCGGGTGCCGGCGGCGCGGGCTCGTCGGTCGGCTCGGGTGCGGCCGGCGCGGCGGTCGGCAGCTCGGGCAGCGGGTCCTCGGGCTCGGGCGTCACCTCGCAGTTGATGTCGCATGGCGTGGCCGTCGGCGGCGGCGGGGGGGGCGGCGCGGCGGGCTTGTCGTCGTCCGATTCGTCGCCGGCGGCGCCGGTCTGGCCCGTGTCGTCGGCCGGGTTGACGACGACGCTCACGGCGCGCTGCTCGTCATAGCCGTTGAATGGGGTGACGAGGAGGGCATAGGTGGCCGACTCGGCGGGGCAGACCTCGCGCGTGCCGCTGTCGGGCACGTCGGCACCGTCGAGGGCGACGATGAGCCCCCCCACGACGTGCCAGCGCAAGGTGGTGCACGCCCCGCGCGCGATGGCGGGGTGGTCGACGGTGAAGTGGATGGCGAGCGCGGGCGGGGGGGTCGCCGTCGGCAGCGCGGCGGGCGCCACGGTCGGGGTCGGGGCCGCGGGGCGGGTCGCGGTCG
>QEVT01000191.1 GCA_003576755.1 bacterium
GCTTCGGTCGCCGCAGCACCACCCGGCGCACGCCGTCGTCGGCCGCGCGCACCGCCTCGACCACCGCGCCGAGCCACGGCTCGAGCGCGCCGCTGTCGAGCTGCAGCACCGCCGTGTCGGCGTAGCGGTCGCACACGAGCCCGGGCAGCCGGTCGCCCTCACCGTGCACCATGCGGTAGGCGTCGGTGACCGCCGCGTCGACGACGGCGCGACGCATCGCCGCGGCCGCGGCCACGCGGCCCGCGATCGTCGCGGCGTCGACCGGCTCGTGCGCGTCGAGCGTCCAGACCCGGACGCCGATGGGCGACTCGGCGTCGTAGAGGCCGCGCGCGACGAAGCGGTCGCGGCGGTCGACCACGTCGACGACGCGGCCCGTGCGCAGGCCATCGGGGACGGCGAGGGCGTGGGCGAAGATCCACGGATGGCCGGCGCGGATCGACCGGGCCAGGTCCTTGCGCAGCGCCACCGCGGGATGGCGCCCCTCGCCGCCGCGGTCGCCCGGCCGCCGCGGGCGCGGCGGGCGCGGCGCGGCCCGTGTCATGCGGGCCCGGCGGCGAACAGGTCGCGCGGCCGCCACGGGCCGGCCAGCCGGCCGCGCGACGACGGGCGCAGGTCGGCCCAAGCGCCGAGGTCGAGGTCCACCTGGGCAAGGGCCGCAGTCGGCATGGCCACGGCGCTCCCCGTCAGGCGTTCCACCAGGGCCTCGACCGTCGGGTTGTGCCCGACGAGCAGCACGGTGCCGGCATCGCCGGCGAGCCGCCGCACGGTTTCGAGGTAGGCGTCGGGCGAGGTGTCGTACAGCCCGCGCTCGGCGACCACGTCGCCCGCGAACCCACAGGCCGCGGCGACGCGCTCCGCCGTGTGGCGCGCGCGGGCGGCCGTGGAGCTCAGGATGACGTCGGGCGTCAGGCCGTGCTCCGCCATCCAGGCTCCCATGCGCGGCGCCGTCGCCAGGCCGCGCGCGTTCAGCGGCCGGTCGTGGTCGGCCACCCCGGCCACGTGCTGGTCGGACTTGGCGTGGCGCATGACGAGCAGGGTCCGCATCGCCGCGCGCCCCTACATCTGCTCGGGGGCGTGCATCCCCATCAGGTCGAGGACGCGTGCCAGGGCGATGCGCGCGGCGTCGACGAGCTTGAGCCGGGCGCGGCTCAGGTCGGGCTCGGCCGGGTCGACCACCTGGCAGTCGTGGTAGAACAGGTGGAACGCCCGCGCCAGCTCCTGGGCGTAGTGCGGCAGGTGGTGGGGGGCGAGGTCGGCGGCCACCTTCTCGAGGACGTCCGACAGCCGGAGCATCTGGCGGACGAGGGCCAGCTCGGCCGGGTGCCGCAGGCGGGCCACGTCGCCGCCGTCGAAGTCGCCCAGCCCGCGCTCGGCGGCCACCCGCAGGATCGAGCAGATGCGGGCGTGGCCATACTGCACGTAGTAGACCGGGTTGTCGTTGGACTGCTGCCGCGCCAGGTCGAGGTCGAGCTCGATGACCTGCTCGTTGGACCGCGTCAGCATCATGAAGCGCACCGCGTCGGCGTCGATCGCCTCGAGCACGTCCTCGAGCGCGATGAACGTGCCGCGCCGCTTCGACATCTTGACCTCCGCGCCGCCCTCGACGACCTTGACGAGGTCGTACAGCACGATCGAGAGCCGCTCGGGGTCCAGCCCGAGCGCCCGCATGAGGAACGGCATGCGGCGGGCCTGGTTCTGGTGGTCCACCGCCCAGACGTCGACCACGCGGTCGAAGCCGCGCACGACGAACTTGTCGTGGTGGTAGGCCACGTCCGAGGCGTAGTAGCCCGGCTGGCCGCTGGAGCGCACGAGCACCTCGTCGCGGTCGCCGCCGAAGCGGCTGGTGGCCAGCCACTCGGCGCCGTCGCGTTCGAAGGTCACGCCTTGCGCCCGCAGGTCACGCATCACACGCTCGAACGCGCCGCTGTCGTACAGGCTCTGCTCCGAGAACCACGTGTCGAACCGGCACCGGATCCGGCCGAGCACGGCCTCGAGGTCGTCGACGACGGCCGCCACCGCCTGGCGTCCCAGCTCGCGGGCGGCCACGTCGGGCTCGACGTCGAGGAACCGGTCCCCCGCGGCCGTGTGGATGCGCGCCGCGTAGTCGGCGATGTACGCCCCCGGGTAACCGTCCTCGGGCAGCGGCACGTCGCGCCCCAGCGCCTGGCAGTAGCGCGCGTAGACGCTGGCGCCGAACTTGGCCATCTGCGAGCCGGCGTCGTTGAGGTAGTACTCGCGCTGGACGCGCCAGCCGCAGGCCTCGAGCACGCGCGCCAGCGTGTCGCCGATGGCGGCGTTGCGGGCCCCGCCGACGTGCAGCGGGCCGGTGGGGTTGGCGCTGACGAACTCGACCTGCAGCGAGCGCCCGCCGCCGAGGTCGACGTCGGCAAACCCCGCGCCGGCGGCACGAACGGCATCGACCTGGCCGGCCAGCCAGGCGTCGGCCAGCGTCAGGTTGATGAACCCGGGCGGCGCGACCGTGACGGCCCCGACGAAGTCCGCCGCCGCGACGTGGCGTGCGACCGCCTCGGCGATCCGCAGCGGCGCCAGGCGCGCCGGCCGGGCGAGCTGCATCGCCACGTTGGTGGCGAAGTCGCCGTGCTCGGCCGAGCGCGGGCGCTGGACCTCGACGGCAGGCGGATCGAAGGCGGGCAGGTCGCCGGCGGCCTGCGCGGACCGCACGGCGGCGGCGAACAGGTCGGCCACGGTTTCGCGGAGCATGGCGGAAGTCTAACACCAGCCGGTCGCGTTGACGAAAACCCGCGCGGTCGCCGCCGGGTCACGCTCTGCCGTCCGCCGTCGTTAAGTGCGAACGGTGCCCGCGTCCTCGATCGCCGGGTCGACGGCGGGCCGCCTTGCCTAAATCGCCGGACGGCGGCAACATAGCCGTCGCACGACGACGTGCCGGGGCCGCCTGGCCGTCGCGCCGCCGACGATCTCGACGCCGCCTGTCGCGTCGACGACGACCCGAAGGACCGCCGCTGGACGGGACCGAAACCACCACATCACGCGTGGGCGTGAAGCACGGGGAGGTGCTGCTTTGCTGAAGCGAACCGCGATGGCCGCGGCCGTGGCCGTGGCCGTGTTGACAGCCGGGATCGCCGGCCCCGCCGCGGGCATGCGGCTGGGCCAGCCGGCCCCGGGCCACGACACGCACTCGGCCGCCACGTTGGCCGAGGCGTTGGCCGGCCTCGACGCCGTGGCCCTGGCGACCAAGCTCAGCGCCGGCCTGGCCGACCTCGCCGCGGCGGGTGCGCCCGACCGCCGCGAGCCCGTCGTCGTCCAGTCGCTCGCGCCGCTCGACCTCGGCGCCTACGCCGACTTCGTCCACCAGTTCACGTGGCCGGCCGGCGAGCACGTCGCCGTCCTCGAGGCGCGCGTCGCCGACCTCGCCGCCATCGCCGCCCTGCCGGGCGTGTACGCGGTGGACTGGGCCTCGCCAGACGCGCCGTCGGTGGCGCCCGAGCCCTCGACGCCATGGGCGGCGCCGCAGCGGCTCGACGCCGCGACGCTGCGCCGAGTCCGCGAGGACGCGCCGACGTGGTGGGACACCCAGGCGCGCCTGGCGGCGCAGGCGGCCGGCGATGCCGCGGACGGCGGCGCCGAGGGCGACGCCGCCGGCGCCCCGCCCGCCGACGGCTGGTGGGACGTCCGGGCCGGGCACGCCGCCCGCGAGGCGTGGGACCTCGGGTTCCGCGGCGAGGGCGTCAAGGTCGCGGTGCTCGACTTCGCCACCGACTTCGGCCATCCCGACCTCCACGGCACGTGGGCCGTCTTGCCGCCGGCACACCCGTACGCCGGCTGGCCGCAGGCGTTCGACCCGTGGGCGGGCTACCAGCGCACCTTCGACCGCACCCGGGCGCCCGCCCAGCAGTCGACGCGCACCGGCGCCACGGGCTTCGTCGAGCTCTACCAGGACTCCGACGTGACCACGCGCGACATCAGCGGCACGCTCAAGACCACGGCGTGCTTCCAGGCGCTGGTGCAGGTGCAGGTGTCGCCGACGGCCATCGCCACCCAGCTCGCGCCAGAGAGCTGCGACTTCGTCGTGCCCGAGACGTCCAAGTCCGCCAAGGTGCGCTACGGCCACCACCCCGACACGTTCCTGCGCCCGCTCGGCGCGCGCGCCGGCACCGTCGGCGAGCTCGCCGGCGTCATCATCGTCGACGAGCACGCGGCGGGCGACTACGACACGGTGTACGTCGACCTCGACAACGACCGCGACTTCACCGACGAGAAGCCGATGACGCGCCAGAGCCCGCTCGGCTGGCGCGACATGAACGACGACGCCATCGCCGACCTCTCGGCCGGCCTCCTGTACTTCGTCTCCGACGGCGAGCTCCCGCTGCCCGGCGCGTGGGTCTGGGGGCTCGAGAGCGACATCCCGGCGGCCGGCCGCATGATCGCGATCAACTTCGCCAACGGCGACCACGGGACGCTGTGCAGCTCGAACGTCGTCGCCCAGGGGCGCCTCGGCGTGCCGAAGGACCGCGAGATCCGCTTCCGCGACCTGCCGGGCGACGGCCAGCCGCAGGGCGTCAACTTCGGCCTCGCGCCGGCCGGGCAGCTCGTGTCGATCGGCAGCGTGTACGCCGGCGGCCGTGCGATGTTCGCGCCGGCGTGGCGCTACTCGGTGTTCGGCCACGACATCCAGCGGGCGGACGACGACATCCAGGTGACGTCCAACAGCTACGGGTTCTCCGACCAGGACGACGACGGCTGGGACGCCGACTCGCGCCTGCTGGACTTCTACGTCCAGAAGTACTCGCGGACGACGTCGTTCCTCATCGCCACCGGCAACGGGGGCCCGGGCTACGGCACGCTCGCCGCGCCGAGCCCGTCGGTCGGCGTCGACGTCGCCGCGTCGACGCAGTTCGGGTCGACCGGCCAGGACTCGATCACCGACACGACGCAGATCACGTTCGGCGACATCATCCCGTTCTCGAACCGCGGCCCGTCGTCCAACGGCGTCAACGGGCCGGAGGTGGCCGGCGACGGCGCGTACGCCGCCGGCGCGGTGCCGATCAACTTCGTGTACCCCGACGGCGGCGTGTTCGCCAACGCCACGTGGGGCGGCACCAGCCGCGCCACGCCCGTCGCGGCCGGCGCCATGACGCTGGTCTACCAGGCGTTCAAGGCGCGCCACGACCGCTGGCCGACGTGGGAGGAGGCCAAGGCCGTCCTCATGGCCGGCGCGCGCTTCAACGGCTACGACACGTTCACGATGGGCGGCGGCGTCGTCGACGCCGCCGACGCGGTGCGCATCGGGTCGGGCAAGCACGGCGTGTACGCCATGCCGCCCGACTGGACGGCGGGCGACTTCCGCGGCGGCAAGCACGGCGCCTTCGCGCGCCTCATGGCGCCCGGCGAGAGCGACAGCACCAAGCTGACGCTGCGCAACCCGTCGGACGCGCCGGTCGAGGTCACGCTCTCGGCCAAGACGCTGCGGCGCATCGGGCACACCGACGGCGCGTTCACCGTCGACCGCACCGCCGAGTCGCCCGCCGGCCCGGTGCCGGACTTCCTCGTCCCGATCGACAAGGCCAAGATCCCGGCGGGCACCGAGCTCATGGTCGCCCGGGGCGCCTTCCCGTACACCGAGTTCGACCTCGGCGCCGACCTGATCGGCGACAACTACTTCAACTTCGGCGTGATCCAGCACACCGACGTCGACGGCGACGGGCTCCTGTGGGACGACAAGAACGCCAACGGCGCCGTCAACTACCGGACCACGCCGGCGATGCACCTGACGCTGGCCTGGGACGACCAGACCCGCGACCACGGCGCCACCGAAGGCGGCGCGACGGTGCCCGTCCCGCCCGAGGGCATCTCCGGCGAGATCGCGTGGTACGGCCTGGGCTGCAACAACCCCGACGGCACCCCGCCCACCCCGATGCAGGAGGTCAACGAGAAGATCGCCCTCATCGAGCGCGGCACGTGCACGTTCTTCCAGAAGCTGACCAACGCCAAGAACGCCGGCGCCGTCGCGGCCGTGGTCTTCACCGACGACCGCGCGGTCGTCACCATGGGCAGCACCGAGGGCAACATCCCGCTGCCCGGCGCGATGATCGAGCGCGCCGAAGGCCTCGAGCTCAAGGGTGTGCTCGAGCAGGGCAAGACCGTCAACGCCGCCATCCTGCACAGCCACGTCACGCTGCGCGGGCTGGGCGGCGCGGCCCCGGTCAAGTACGCCGACAGCGAGATCGACCGCTACGAGTACATGACGATCAGCGCCGACAGCGGCCTGCGCAACCACTTCGCGGTGTCGGTGCACCACCCGCTCGAGCGCTGGTCGAACGGCCTGTACCTGTCGATGGCCCACCTGGCCCGCGCGCCCGGCGTCACCGAGACGCACATCACGACGCGCCTGGACTACTACGGCTACCAGGACTGGCCGGCCCTGGCGCTGTCGCAGAACCGCGTGACCGTCCCCGCCAAGGGCGAGGCCACGGTCGACGTCACGCTCTCGGTGCCCGCCGACGCCGCGTACGGCGGCTGGCAGGGCGCGATCTTCGCGGACTACGCGCGCGGTGCCGGCGACCTGCCGGTGGCGGCCCCCGGCGGGTACGAGCTGCCGCAGCAGCGCGTCGTCGTCCCGGTCAACACCACGGTGGCGGCGGTCTACGACTGGCAAGGCAGCCTGACGTTCGGCGGCGCCAAGGGCGACGACCGCGACGCCCCGTACAACAACGGCGCGATGTGGGGCACGTTCAAGTGGAACTGGCGGCCCGAGAGCGGCGACTGGCGCTACTTCTTCTGGGACGCGACGTCGGCGCCGTCCGCCGGCACCTATTGGGTGCTCCGCACCCGCTGGGACGACCCGAACGCCCGCCAAGCCGACATCGACACGCGCCTCTACGGGCCGCTCGTCGACCGCTACAGCAACCCGGCCGACCCGGCCAACCAGCCCGGCGCGCCCGGCGGCGAGGACCGCTCCGACCCGGGTTGGTTCGGCCCGTACACGCTCGGGCTCGTCACGCGCAGCCCCTACCTGGTGGCCGGCAGCGTCTGGCCGTTCAACACCAGCTCGGGCGAGAACGAGGACTGGCTGGTGTCGCCGGCGCGCGAGGGCTTGCACGAAGCCATGCTCCACAACGTGCTCTTCAGCGGCAGCCAGCTCGAGATGCCGTTCGAGACGACCGTCAGCTCGGTGCGCGTGGCCACGCGCACGGCCGCCGGCACCGGCGGCG
>QEVT01000192.1 GCA_003576755.1 bacterium
CCGAGGCCGGCGGGCCGCCCGTGCTCACCGTCGCGCCGGCCGTCACGGCGCTCGCGCTGCCCGTCCCGGACCGAGGCGTGGCCGTCGACGCGCGCCTGCCGGACGGGGCGCGGGCACGCTTCCGGTGGTCGGCGCACCTGCCCCGCGAACCGTCCCCGGACCGGTCGACGACCCGCGCGGCGCGCGCCGGCGCCGCGACGACCGCCCGCGCCGGCACCCCCGTCCTCGACCTTCACTTCACCGCCGACGGCCTCGACGGCGTGACCCAGGCCGCGGCGCTGGACCTCGTGGTGCTGCGCCCCGACGATCTGCTCGTCCTCGGCTTCGCGTTCGACAACCTCGTCCTGCGGCCCGGCGCCAATCCCGGCGAGCCCGGGCGCCTCGTCGCCGCCGACACCGGGCGGCCGTCGCGCGTCGTCGTCCACTTCCCGCCGCAGCACATCGCCGAGCGGGCCTCGCTCGACGAGGGCCAGCCCGAGCTCGTGGCGCCCACGCCGCCCGTCCCCGCCGCGCTGGCGAGCCCCAGCCGCCTGGCGTTCGACGTGCCGGCCTCCCTCCAGGCCGCCGGCATCCCGTACACCCTCGACAGCCTCCTGGACTGGGGCCGGCTCACGCCCCGGCCCGGCCCGCAGGGCACGGTGCGGCGGCCGACGGCGTCGGAGACCGCGCTCGTCGTCCCCTACCGCCTGATCCTCAGCCCCGAGGTCGACGACGACCCGGCGTGGGCCCATGCGCGCCAGCCCGTCACCTTCGACGGGCGAACCGAGCTGTGGCACACCCGGCTGGGGCGCGACGGCGCCGACGGCTCGCGCGAGGTCGCCGGCGTCGACGCGGTCGACGAGCGCACGCCGGCGCGGCTGCGCGCCGTGTGGACCGAGTCGTTCGACCCCAACCAGGCGCTGTTCCTCGGCTGCAACCACCCGCTCGTCGGCGACCCGTTCGCGCCGATGTCGCTGACGCCCGCCGACCGCGCGGCGGTGACGATGCTAACCGGCACCGGCGCCGACCGCATCGCCACGCGGCGCCTGTTCCTGTCGGCGCTGGGCGCGTGGCTCGACGTGGCCTACGACCGCGGCGCCGGCAACGACAACTGCCCGACGCCGCTGGAGTCGTGGACCCACAAGGCGGCCATGGGGCGCGACTTCTTCGTGAGGGTGGTGTACCGCGGCACGCTCTTGCCCTTCGGCCACCGGGCCGCGCTCATCAAGGTCACCGAGCGGAAGTTCGAGCGCGACGCCGCCGACGACACCGTGGCCGCCCTCTGGCAGCGCCAGTTCCTCGTCGTGCGCGAGCCCGAGAAGGCGTTCAACAACCGCAAGCTCCCCTTCCGCCGTGTGCGCATCCTCACCGAGAGCACGCCCAGCCTGCGGCTCACCAGCGCCGCCGCCAAGCTCGGGTCGCTGGCGGCCGACGGCAACGGCGGCTTCTGGCCGATCGTCCTGGTCGACGGCGCCGACCGCGACTTCCCGTTCCAGGTGGCGGCCACCGATTGGGACGGCCACACGGTCGACCTCGCGATGCCGATGGCGTGGCTGGCCGAGGGCGCCAGCCTCGCCGTGGCCCGCGCCGCCTACAACGCCGAGACCGGTGCGCGCGTGAAGCGGCCGATGGCCGGGCAGAAGGTCGCCTTCGCCGCCGGCACCGGCGGGGGCGGGGGCGAAGGCGGCGGGGGGGCCGAGGGCGGCGCCTCGACCCGGCTCGAGACCCTGGCGCTGACGTTTGCCATGGACGCGGCCGGCGTCACGCCGATCCTGGCGCGCGCCGGCGTCATCGTCGAGCCCCTGAAGAACCTCATCGGCGCCGACACGCCGGTCGACATCCTGTACGACGACACCTATCTGGCGCACGGCTTCGACGCCGCGAGCAACGTCGGCGAGGTGTTCGCCAAGCTCGCCGACAAGCTGCCGCTGGACTTCGGCGGCGGCGGCCAGGGCGACCGGGGCGGCGGGCTCGTCACGCCCAACTTCGACGTGTCGGGCCTCTCGCGCAAGCTCGGCGCCGTCGCGGGCGACCTGGCCAACCTCGCCGGCGGCACCTTCGACCCGGCCGACTTCCTCGACGTGGCGGCGCTCGGCAACAAGGCCAAGGTCCTGGGCTACGACATCCTCGACAAGATCCTGGCCGTGGTCCCGCCCGCGGAGTTCGGCGACGGCGCGAAGGTGCCCAAGGTCGTCACGCGCGTCGACGTGCCGAGCCAGACGGCCGTCACCGAGATCGACTGGTCGCCCAAGGTCATCCAGTTCATCCCGTTCCAGTTCAACACCGGCGGTACCACGGCCTTCACCATCCACGCCACGCTGCGCGCCAGGCTCGACGCCGGCGCCGGCGCCACGGCCGAGTTCGACGTCCTGTGCGAGCTGACGTACTTCGCCATCGACCTCGTCGCCATCCGGCTGACGTTCGACCGCCTGAAGTTCACCGCCGGCAGCGGCAAGGCGACGAGCCTCGTGCCCGAGATCGCCGCCGTCAACTTCGGCGGACCGCTGAAGTTCATCGAGAAGCTCAAGGAGGTCATGAGCTCGGACGTGCTCGGTGTGGGGCCCAAGATCGACGTGACGCCGACGGGGATCGTGGCCGGCATCAGCGTGGGGCTCCCGAGCGTCGCGGTCGGCGTCTTCAGCCTCGAGAACATCCGGCTGTCGGCGGCGCTCAACGTGCCGCTGACCGGCGAGATGGTGCGCTTCCGGTTCGCGTTCTGCGAGCGCCAGAGCCCGTTCGTGCTGACGGTGTCGGCCTTCGGCGGCGGCGGCTACTTCGCGGTGCACCTCGGCGCCGACGGGCTGGCCAAGCTCGAGATGGCGCTGGAGTTCGGCGCGCAGCTCTCGATGTCGATCGGGATCGCCAGCGGCAGCGTCGGCATCATGGCCGGCATCTACCTCGAGCTGACCAAGAACGAGGAAGGCGGGACCGACGTCCTCCTCACCGGCTACCTGCGCTGCTGGGGCGAGCTCGACATCCTGGGGCTCATCAGCATCTCGGCCGAGTTCTACCTGGCGTTCACCTACGACTCGGCGCGCAACAGCTGCCGCGGGCAGGCCAAGCTGACGGTCAAGATCGAGATCCTGTTCTTCGAGAAGACGTTCACCCTCAGCGTCGAGCGCGAGTTCCGCAACCAGGGCGGCGGCGGCTTCCTCCTCGCCGACGGCCGCACGCTCGCCGACGCCCAGGGCCGGGCGCTCGAGGCGCCGGCGGGCGGCATCGCGTTCGCGGACCTGTACACCGCGCCCGACTGGGCGGCCTACTGTGGAGCGTTTGCATGAGACACCAGACCCTCCTGTGGACCCCCCTGCCGAACGGGATGGACATGCCCGCCACCCCGTCGCGCCTGCGCCTCTCTGCGTTCCTGGCGGTGCGCCTGGCCAGCGACGAGCAGCCGCTGCACGACCTGGCCGACTACCCCGACTTCATGGCGTGGCCCACCCGGGCGGCGGCGGCGACGTTCCAGGTCGTCTTCGAGCCCGGCGGGCCGACGCTGCCGGCCGAGCGCGTGAGCGCGCCGTCGCAGGCGCACTGGGACGCCCTGTTCGGCGCCGACGCCCCCGTCAAGCCGTACGCCTACGAGGGGCACACGGCGCGCGCGATCCGCTCGTACCCGCTGGCCCACGTGGCGGCGCACGTGCGGCAGCTTCACCAGCTCGCCTACCAGCTCGCGCCCGAGGACCCGCCGAGCATCGGGCGCCTGATGGCCGGCGGCCTCGACGACCTCACGCCCGACCGGCTGGCGCGGGTGGCGACGCAGATCGAAGCGACCCTGCGCGACCCGCAGGCGCGGGCGATGCCGCCGGCCGCCGCCAGCCCCACGCTCGACTTCGCGCAGGCGATGCGGTTCCACAAGCGCCCCGCCGCCGGGCCGCCGCAGCTCGTGCTGGTGCTGCCGCCCAGCATCGACTTCCACCAGGCGCTGGGGATGCTCGCGAGCTACCCGTCGCTCCTGCGGGCGTTCGGGATCGTCGTCGACCTCGAGGTCGACGTGACCGGGCAGCTCGGCGCCATCGCCGGCGCCCAGACGGTGCGCTTGATCCCGACGTGGGCGCCCGGCGCGGTGCCGACGACCAACGCGACGCCGCGGACGCGCTTCGCGCTCGACGCGGCGCGCGGGCTGTTCGTGCCGGCCTCGACGGCGGCGGCGCCCGAGATCGTCGACGGCTGGCTGGACCTCCACCCGCACCCGCAGCAGCCGCACGGCCTCCTGCGGGTCGACGCCGACGGGGCGGCGATCAAGACGGTCAACACGGCGCACAGCTTCGCGCGCGAGATCGGGGCGTTCAAGGCGCCCGACGCGCCCGAGGCCGACCACCTGCCGGCGCTGACGTCGGCGGGCATCGCGGTGTACAAGACGGGGCGGGCGTTCGCGCTGGCCCGGCAGCTCGACACGATGGCACAGCGCAACCTCGACCTGGTCGGCAACCCGGCGGCGCACCAGACGCACGGCATCGAAGACCTCAAGCGCGGGTTTCGGGTGGACGTGTTCGACGCGAGCGTCGGCCGCTGGTTCCCGCTGTGCGCGCGCCAGGGCCAGGCGGTGATCCTGGACGAAGGGCTCGCACCGCTGACGGTCGACGCCGTCGACGACGAAGGGTTCGTCGAGACCGGCGCCACCTCCGACGCGGCGGACGCCGGGCCGAACCCGGACCTTTACCTGCACGAGGTGCTGTTCCGCTGGGCGGGCTGGAGCCTGGTGGCGTCCCGCCCGGGCGACACGATCCTGCCCGACGACACGCCCGGCGCCCCGTCCGACGACCTCGACCCGAACTTCCGGCTGCGCGCCGACCTGGCGGCGCGGCCGGGCTCGCTGCCGCGGCTGCGCTTCGGGCGGACGTACCGGCTGCGGGCGCGCGTGGTGGACCTGGCCGGCAACAGCCTGCCGTTCGGCGACCCGGCATCGGCGGACTTCGGCCGCGCCAGCGCGCCCGAGACGTACCGGCGCGCCGAGCCGGTGCCCTACCCGGTGGTGGCGCTGCGCACGGCGCCCGACACGACGATCGGCGAGGCGCTCGAGACGCTGCTGATCCGCAGCAACTTCGACGTGCCGGCGGCCGCGTTCGCCGGCGCCGCGGGCGTGCCGCACCACGACGAGCGGCACGTGGCGCCGGCGCGCGCGACGCAGATCCTGGCCGAGCAGCACGGGATGTTCGACACCCCGGCGGGGCTGGACGCGGCGGCCTATGCGACGATCGTGGCGCGCGACCGGTCGCTGGCCGACGTCGGACAGAAGGTGGTGGTCGGCGCCAAGGACCCATACGTCGTCCACCCCGAGGCGGAGCTGGCGGTGCCCTACCTGCCGGACCCGCCGGCACGGGGGGCCGCGCTGCGCGGGCTGCCGGGCCTCGGGCCGGACGCAGTGCTGCTGATCCCGTTCGACGGGGCGTGGCCGGCGCGCCGGCCGTTCCGTCTGCGGGTGGTCGAGGAGGACGGCGAGGTCCAGCGCGCGCCGGCGTGGGACGCGGCGGCGCGGGTGCTCACGGTGTACCTGACGAAGGCGACGATCGCGCGGGTGCGCGTGAGCAGCTTCCTCGACGACGCCGACGTCGACCTCATGGAGCAGTGGCACGCGGTGCTGGAACGGCTGCCGGGCGGCGTGGCGACGCCGGCCTTCCGGGCGGCGGCGCGCGAGGGCCGGCACGTGGCGCTGACGCCGTTCCGGACGCTCGAGCTGACGCACGCGGTGCAGCAGCCGCTCCGGGCGCCGGCGCCGGCGGCGCTGGCGGCGACGCGCACGGCGCTGGGGCAGACGCCGGCGGACCTGGCGGGCCGGTTCGAGCTCGACGGCCGCAGCACGGTGCAGCTCGACCTCGAAGCGTCGTGGTCGGAGCCGGTGGACGACGTGGCCAGGCCCGGCCCGACGGTGGCGGACCACGCGGCGCACGTGCTCGACGTGCCGGTGGCCTATGGCGCCACGGCGGTGGACCTCGTGCCGGCCCAGCACCGGCACATGTTCCCCGACACGAAGCACCGGCGGGTCACGTATCACGGGGTCGCCACGACGCGCTTCAAGGCGCACTTCCCGGCCACCATCACGTCGGACCCGGCCAACATCACGCGGGTGGGCGCGCCGATCGAGGTCGACGTGCCGAGCTCGGCGCGACCGGCGCCGCCGCGGGTGCGCTACGTGGTGCCGACGTTCCGCCTTGAGAGCGGCCCGACGGGCTGGACGCGGCGCGGCGGGCTGCGGGTGTACCTCGAGCGGCCGTGGTACGCGTCGGGCGAGGGCGAGCTCCTGGGGGTGCTGCTGGAGGACCGGGGCGGGGGGATCGTGCTGCCGGGCCAGAAGCCCCCCTTGGCCAGCGAGCCGATGCGGCCGTACGTGACGCAGTGGGGCGCGGACCCGATCTGGGACGCGGCGCCGCTGGCGGCCTTGACGGGCGACAAGCTCGGCAATGCGGCGGCGCCGCTGCGCAGCGGGCTCACGCTCGCCGAATTCGAACGGCCGGACGGCTCGTACGCCGCGGGCAACCGGGTGCACGTGCTGGGCTTTGCGGTGCACTACGATGCGGTGCGGCGGCTGTGGTTCGCCGACATCGACGTCGACCCGGGCGAGAGCTACTTCCCGTTCATCCGGCTGGGGCTGACGCGCTACCAGCCGAGCTCGATCCAGCACGCGCACCTCTCGCGGGTGGTGGCGGCGGACTTCATGCAGATCACGCCGACGATCTCCGCCAGCGTGACCGACGTGGCGCAGGGAACGTACCGGCTGACGGTGGCAGGGCCGGCCGTGCCGGCGTCGACGCAGACCGGGGCGGGCACGCCGCCGCCGCACACGCGGCTGGAGGCGGTGGTCGAGCAGCGCCGCAAGGACGCGGGGGCCGAGGCGTTCGAGACGTGGACGTCGGTGGGCTCGGTGGCGCTGGCGCGCGGCCGCGACGGCACGACGAGCGGCGAGTTCCCGCTGCGGGGCGACCCGGCGATGGACTACCGACTGGTCATCCGCGGGCACGAGGCGTTCCCGGAGCAGGCCGGGCAGGACGGTGCGCCGGAACGGCTGGTGTTCGCGGCGATCATGCCGGTGCCGTTCGTGGCCCCGCCGACGGCGACCGCGACGGCGACCGCGACGGCGACAGGGGTGCCGGCGCCGACGCGCACGCCGACGCCGATCCCGACGCGCACGCCGACGACCACGGGCACACCTCCCGCGACCCGCACGCCCACGCCGGGGCGGACGCGCGTGCCGACGCGCACGCCGGTCGCGGC
>QEVT01000193.1 GCA_003576755.1 bacterium
CGGGCGCTCCGCCGCCCGGCTCGCCGCCGCCGCACGAGACACGTTTGCCCAGCGATCCGGGCAGCACGCCGCAGGCGACGGCGCCCGCAGGCCCGACGGTCGGCCACACCGAGCCCGGCAGCACGCCGACCTCGGAGGCGCCGGGCGGGGCTGGCCGGAGCGGCGGGGAGGCTCGAAGGCCGCCGGGCGGTGCGCACCGCCCGTAGCGCGGCGCGCGGGGCGCGACCGGGCATGGCCCGCCTGTGCTATGCTTTTCGTTTCACCGGTCATCCGGAAGACGGACGACCGTGTCGCACAGGGAGTCGGCCGTGGCTGCCATCCGAGTCCGCGATCTCCGCAAGACCTTTGCCGCCAAGCGCAAGGCGGCCGGGCTGCGCGGCAGCCTGGCGGCGCTGTGGCGGCCGGAGCACGACACCGTGCAGGCCGTCGACGGCATCGGCTTCGAGATGGAGCCCGGCGAGCTGCTCGGGTTCATTGGGCCCAACGGCGCCGGCAAGTCCACCACCATCAAGATCCTGACCGGAATCCTGTACCCGACCGCCGGCGACGTCGACGTGCTGGGCTTCGTGCCGTGGCAGGCGCGCCGCGACCTCGCGTTCCACATCGGGACGGTGTTCGGGCAGCGGCCGCAGCTCTGGTACCACCTGCCCGCGGTCGACACGTTCCAGCTTTTCGGCAAGATCTACGAGCTCGACGACGCCGTCGTGCGCCGGCGCATCGATGCGCTGGCCGACGCGTTCGACATCCGCCACCTGCTCCTGACGCCGGTGCGCAAGCTGTCGCTCGGCCAGCGGATGCGCTGCGAGGTGGCGGCGTCGCTCTTGCACCAGCCGCGCCTCCTCTTGCTCGACGAGCCGTCGATCGGGCTCGACGTGGTGGCAAAGCAGCGCATCCGCGACACCATCCGGCACCTGAACGCAGCCGAGGGCGTCGGGGTGCTGCTGACGTCGCACGACGCAGGCGACATCGAGTCGCTCTGCAAGCGCGTGATCATCGTCAACCACGGCCGCATCGTGTACGACGACAAGGTGTCGACGCTCAAGCGGCAGTTCCTGACGTCCAAGCGGGTGGAGGTGCGCTACGCCGAGAGCATGCCCGCCGGCTTCACGGTCGAGGGCACCGAGATCCTCAAGGTCGGCAAGGGCGGCTACGGCGTCAAGCTCGCGTTCGACACGCGCCGCACGCCGGTCGAGGCCGTGGTCGCGCGCCTGGCCGCGGCCGGCACGCTCGTCGACATGACCATCGAGGACCCGACGCTCGAGGAGGTCATCCGCGCCATCTACGAGACGGCGCGCCCCCACGCGGGCGCGGGCGATGGGGAGGCGTCGGCCGCGGTCGCGACGGCGGGTGCGGTGGGCGAGCCGCCTGGGGCCGCCCCATGACCCCCGCGGCGCCGGTCCCGCCCGCTCCGGGCACAGGAGGCGCGCTGGCATGGCGGTCGCCGGCAGCGCGCTCGGCCGCCAAGTACCGCGCGATCTTCGCGACGCAGCTCGCCCAGACCGCCGCCTATCCGGCCGACGTGGCGGCGCGCAGCCTCAGCATCGTGGTCTTCATGTGGGTGTTCATCCACCTGTGGCGCGCCACTTACGAGGCCGCCGGCCAGAGCCAGGTGGCAGGGCTGACGCTGGCACAGACGCTGTGGTACCTGGTGCTGGCCGAGACGATCGTCCTCAGCAAGCCGAGGCCGGCCGCGGCCATCGCCGAGGCGGTCAAGGACGGCTCGATCGCGTACCAGCTCAACAAGCCCTACAGCTTCCTGCTGTACCACTTCAGCGTCGGGCTCGGCGACAGCCTCGTGCGGATGGTCGGCAACCTCGTGGCCGGCGGGGCGCTGGTATGGTGGGTGGCCGGGCCGCCGCCGGACCCCCGCGGCTGGCCGCTCGTGCTGGTGGCCATGACGCTGGCGTGGGCGATCGACTTCGGGATGGTCGCTCTCATCGGGCTGCTCGGCTTCGTCACCGAGGAGGTCGCGGCATTCGAGTGGATCTACTCGAAGGTGCTGTTCCTGTTCGGCGGGCTCCTCATCCCGTTGGACTTCTTCCCCGACGGCCTGCGGACCGTGGCCGAGCGGCTGCCGTTCGCGTACACGCTCTACGGCCCGGCACGGCTGTTCGTCACGCCCGACGTCGACCGCTTTGCGCACCTGGTCACCGGCCAGCTCCTCTGGCTCGCGCTCGTCGGCGGGCTGGCTGCGGCGGCCTATCGGGCCGGCGTCCGACGTCTGACGATCAACGGTGGCTGACGGGATGCTGCGCCGCGAGCTGCGGTTCCTCACCGCGCTGTGGAAGGCCAACCTGCAGGCGGCCATGGAGTACCGCGCCGCGTTCGTCGCCCAGGTGGTCGGCATGATGCTCAACAACGCGGTGTACTTCGCCATCTGGGTGGTGTTCTTCGACCGGTTCGGGCAGGTGCGCGGCTGGCAGCTCGGCGACATGGTCCTGCTGTTCGCGGTCACGGCCACGGGCTTCGGGCTGGCGGCCGTGGGCTTCGGCAACGTCCTGGCGATGGCCGACGTCATCGCCGGCGGCGGGCTGGACTACTACCTGACGCTGCCACGGCCCGTGCTGGTGCACGTGCTGGCCAGCCGCAGCCGCTACGGAGGCCTCGGCGACGTGTGCTACGGGGTGCTGACGTTCGCGCTCTTGGCCGACGCCGGCCCGTCGGCGTTCGCGCGCTTCGCGCTCGGCTCGGTGCTGTCGATGGTGGTCTTCGTCGCGTTCATGGTGCTGGTGCAGAGCCTGGCGTTCTGGATGGGCAGCGCGTCGCAGCTCAGCGCGCAGTCCGTCAACGCGCTCCTGACGTTCGCGCTCTACCCCATCAGCCTGTTCGACGGCACGGCCAAGTTCTTGCTCTTCACCATCCTGCCGGCGGCCTTCGTCGGCAGCGTGCCGGCGGCGCTGGTGCGCGACTTCACGTGGCCGGCGTTCGCCCAGCTCGCAGGCGCGGCCTTCGCGCTCCTGGCGCTGGCGCTCGTGGTCTTCCACCGGGGGTTGCGGCGCTACGAGAGCGGCAGCGCCGTGCGGGTGCAGGTGTGAGCGTGGGTTGAGCCGGCGGGGCCCCCATGTTATCATGACCCCCCGCGCCGCACCCGGTCGCTCCGCCCCTCGGCGAGCGGGAAGACGCGCGTCCGGACGGTGCGCAATCCAGGCGACGATGGCAGCAGCTCTTCCCACCGGAACGGTGACCTTCCTGTTCACCGACATACAGGGCTCGACCGAGCGGTGGGAGCGCCACCCCGAAGCGATGCGCGGGGCGCTGGAACGCCACGATGCCCTCCTGCGCGCGGCGATCGAGCGCTACGGCGGCTACGTCTTCAAGACGGTCGGGGACGCGTTCTGCGCGGCGTTCGCCACGGCCGAGGGCGGCGTGGCGGCCGCGCTCGACGCCCAGCGTGCCGTCGGCGCCGAGGACTGGACGCGCTTCGGCGACGGCTTCCCCCCGATCCAGGTCCGCATGGGCCTGCACACCGGCGTCGCGCACGAGCGCAACGGCGACTATTTCGGCCCGCCCGTCAACCGCTGCGCCCGCATCGAGGCGGCCGCCAACGGCGGGCAGGTGATGCTCTCGCAGGTCACCCAGCAGCTCGTGCGCTACAACCTGCCGCCGGATTGCGAGCTGCGCGACTGCGGCGAGCACCGGCTCAAGGACCTCGTGCACAACGAGCACGTGTTCCAGCTGGTGGCGGCGGGCATGCAGGACGTCACCACGGGGCTGCGCTCGGTCGAGGCGCTCCATCCGCGCGACCGCGTTCAAGTCGCCGAAGCCGGCGGCGCGGGCGACGAGGCCGCCGGCGCCCCGCTCGCCGCGGGCGACGTCTGGGCGCTCCTCGAGGCGGCGGTCACCAGCGACAACCAGTCGGCCGGCGTCACGCTGACGCCGGCCCAGGCCGTCGAGATGGCGCAGCACAAGCCGCGCGACCTCCGGGAGCTGCGGCTGGGCCGGATCGCGGAGTGGAGCCAGCCGCGCTATCGGCTGGACGGCCGCTTCGTGGGCCTGACGCTCCTGCTCGACCAGGGCGAGGAGGCGGTCCACGGCCGCTGGCAGGCGGCCGACGAGCGCTTCGCGGACCTGGGCGAGCTCCTGGCGGCGACGCGCGAGCCGGCCCTCGTCGTCCTCGGGCCGCCCGGCGCCGGCAAGTCGACGCTGCTGCGCCGGCTCGAGGTCGACGCCGCCATCGCGGGGCTGCGCGGCGACGGGCGCGACGTGGTGACGTTCTTCGTGGCGCTGAACACCTACGCGCCGGCCGCCATCGGCGGGCCGCTCCCGGCGCCCGGCGACTGGCTCGCCGAGCGGTGGGCGGCGCGCAACCCGTCGCTGCCGCCCTTGGGCGACCTCCTGGCCCAGGGGCGCATGATCCTGCTGCTCGACGCGCTCAACGAGATGCCGAGCACCGACGAGCGGGAGTACCGGCAACGCGTCGGGCTTTGGAAGACCTGGCTGCAGGGCCTGCACCGCGACCATCCCGGCAACCAGGTGGTCTTCAGCTGCCGCGGCCTGGACTACAGCCAGCCGCTGTCGACGCCGGACATGCGCGTCCCGCAGGTGCGCATCGAGGCGCTGGACGACGCGCAGGTCCAGGACTTCCTGCGGCTCTACAGCCCGCTGCGCTGGCGCGAGATGTGGTCCGCGCTCGAGGGCCGGCCGCAGCTCGAGGTGCTGCGCTCGCCGTACTTCCTCAGCCTCCTCGTCGACCAGGTCGAGGCGACGGGCGAGATGCCGGACGGGCGGGCGGCGTTGTTCACGGGCTTCGTGCGGCAGGCGCTGCGGCGCGAGGTCGAGCGCGGCAACCCGATCTTCGACGCGCACGGGCTCCTGGCGTCGCGCGACTTCCGCCAGATCACGCAGTGGCAGTGGAAGACGCCGTGGGAGCTGCCGGAACGCGGCCCGCTGGTGACGAAGCTGGCGGCCCTGGCCCACGCGATGCAGTCGCAGCGGGCGGAAGGCGAGCGCTCGCAGGCACGCATCGACTTCGACGACGCGCTCGACCTCCTGGAATCGGACGACGACGAGGCGATCGTGGCGGCCGGCGCGGCGTTGGCGGTGCTCGACGAGGACGAGGCGGCCGGCGAGCTGATGTTCATCCACCAGCTCCTGCAGGAGTACTTCGCGGCGCGCGCGCTGGCCCACGCGCCGAACCCGGCGCTGGTGGAGCAGGCCTGGCGCGCCGACGCCGTCGCGCCGCCGCTGGCGCAGGTGCTGGACGAGCTCGCGGCGGCCGACCCGCTGCCGACGCTGCCGACGACGGGCTGGGAGGAGACGACGCTCTTGGCGTCGGCGATGACGTCGGACCCGCCGGCCTTCATCCGCGACGTGATGGGCGTCAACCTCGTCGTCGCCGGCCGTTGCGCCGCTCAAGCCGAGCTCATGGCATCGCTGCCGGCCGACCTGCTGGACGGCCTGCGTCGGGCGCTGCTGGAGCGCAGCCGCGACCGCGACGCCGACCTGCGCGAGCGCATCGCCTGCGGCTTGGTGCTCGGCGACCTGGGCGACCCGCGCTTCGAGCGCCGCCGCGGCGCCGACGCCGACGTCCTGGTCCCGCCGCTGGTCGACGTCCCCGGCGGGCCGTACCCGGTCGGCGACGACGTGCCCTACGAGATCTACGGCACGGTCACCGCCACCCATATCCCGCGCCACACCGTCGACGTCGCGCCGTTCGCCCTCGGCCGGTTTGCGGTGACGAACGCCGAGTGGGCGTGCTTCATGGCGGCGGGCGGCTACGAGGATCCGCGCTGGTGGGACACCGACGCCGCCCGCGCCTGGCAGCGCGGCGAGACGACGGCGGCGGGCATGCACGCCTCGATCCGGTTCTTCCGCGACCTGTATCGCGACCAGCCGAAGCTCCTGCAGGAGGCGCGCGACGCCGGGGCCTACGACGACGAGATCCTCGAGCGCTGGCACCTCCGGCTGGCGATGTCCGAGCCGGAGCTCGACGCGCACCTCCACGAGCTGTATCCCGGCGGCCCGATCCGGGCGCCGCGCCTGTGGGGCGACGAGCGCTTCAACCGGCCGTCGCAGCCGGTGGTGGGCGTGACGTGGCATGAGGCCCGCGCCTATTGCCTGTGGCTGTCGTTCCAGCTCGACCGCCCCTTCCGGCTGCCGTCCGAGGTCGAGTGGGAGGCGGCGGCCCGCGGCGCCGCAGGCCGGGCCTACGCTTGGGGCGACGCTTTCGACCCCCTGCGCTGCAACGTCATCTCGACGCACGTCATGCGCCCGTCGCCGATCGGGATCTTCCCCGACGGCGACACCCCGGAAGGGCTGTCCGACATGACGGGCAACACCGCCGACCTGACGCTGAGCGGCTTCGGCCACAGTCCCGACGTGGCGGACTTCGGGTACCCGTACGCGGCCGGCGACGGCCGCGAGGACGTCGACGCCGGCGCCGCCGCCTATCGCGTCGCGCGCGGCGGCGGCTGGCTGGACAACGCGGTGAGCGCACGGGCGGCGTGCCGCAATGTATGCCACGTGACCGAGACGGGGGACAATATCGGCTTCAGGCTGTGCAGCAGTGAGCGCAACTGAGCCTCCCTCGGCGCGGGACGAACACCGACGTTGCCCAGGAACATGGTGTGATCCGGCCCCGAAGGACGGAAGTCTCCTTTCAGGGCATGACACATCGCAGACACAGCACGGTTGCTCGACGCGGGTGCTCCCTGGGATCTCCGTCGACGCGGCGTGTCACGCCCCCACGAAGTCCCTCTCCCAGCATTGGGAGAGGGACCGGCTGCGCGCAGCGCAGCCAGGGTGAGGGCCGGCCGCCGCGAATGTCGCCGGCTGGCTAATCGTCTGCCGTCACGCACCCCTTGTACTGGTTGACGTTTATGCAGACGATCACCGAGCCTCGCTGCACCCAAACCTCCGGCTCCACCCCCCCCGGGAACCCCGGCACCACCGGCGGCACCGTGATCCCGATGTCGCCCGGGTCGACCGTGCCCCCGCCTTCGGGCACGATCTCGGTCTGGATGGTGCCGTCGGGTCCCACGCGCCACACCACCGCGTAGGCTCCCTCTCCGCCCGCCCCTTGCCGCACGCCGTCGGCCGGCGGTGCGTGGACGGGCGCCACGGCCGGCGCCGCGAAGGCGAAGCCGTTCGACAGGAACGGCAGCAGGATCGGCGGCGGGGTCGCGGTCGTCGCCGTCGGCGTCGCCGATGCCG
>QEVT01000194.1 GCA_003576755.1 bacterium
CACACGCCGCGGCGGTCGGCCTTGGCGTCGGCCTCGGCCGCGCGGAGCCGGTCGGCGTGCCGGGTGTCGGGGGGGATCACCAGCACGCGGCCGAGGCCTTCGGCGACGAGCCGTTCGGCGACGAGGGTCCGGCCGACCCACACGTGGCGCAGGGCGCGCCCGTAGTGGTCGGCGTCGGTCGTGTCGCGCTCGAGGCCGACGGTGCGGCCGGCCACGAGCGCGGCCAGGCGCGCCGTGGCGGCCGCGCCGAGCGGTTGCGGACCCTCGAGGTTGGGGTTGTGGGTCTCGGGCGCGTCGACGCCGAGGACCCGGACCGACCGCCCGTCCTCGACGACCAGCGTGTCGCCGTCGACGACCTCGACGACGCGCACGTGCTCGGCGCCGGCCGGGCCGCCTGCGTCCTGCAGCCACCGCGCGGCTTGCTCCCGCAGGCCGCCGCTGAGCGCCAGGGCCGCGGCCAGGGCCAACGCCAGCCCGCCCGCGCGGGCGAGCCACCGCTCGACCCGCCGAGGATCCCGCCACCGCCGGACCCACCCCAGGCTCCTGTCTTCCATCTCCATGCGCCCAGTCTAGCGGGCAGCGCCGTGCGCCGACAGCCGCGGGGCGCCAGGATCGCGCCACGATGGCGCCAACATCGCGCCACGGGCGCGCGACGCCCGCGCCCGATGGCCGGACAGGCATCGGGTATAATGCCGGCCGCCGGCCGCCCGGGCCGGCGGCCGATCTCCCCAGCAGCCCACGGGTGCGCGCGCCATGCCCATCGAAGACACCCTCCAGACGCTGATCCCGGAAGCCGAGGTCCACGCGCGCATCGAGGCCCTGGCGCGCCAGATCGACGCAGACTACGCCGGCGCGGGCGAGATCGTGCTGATCGGCGTGCTGCGTGGGGCGTTCATCTTCCTGGCGGACCTGTCGCGCCGCCTGGCGACGCCGCACCGCGTGGACTTCATCGCGCTGGCGAGCTACGACGACGGGACGCGCTCGAGCGGCGTGGTGCGGCTGATCATGGACCTGCGCACGAGCGTGACGGGCAAGCACGTGGTGATCGTCGAGGACATCGTCGACACGGGCTACACGATCGCGTACCTGACGGAGATCCTGCAGGCGCGGCACCCGGCCAGCCTGCGGACGTGCGCGCTCCTGCGCAAGCTCGAGCGCCACGAGGTCGACGTGCGGGTCGACTACCTCGGCTTCGACATCCCGGACGTGTGGGTGGTCGGCTACGGGCTGGACTACGCCGACCGGTTCCGGACGCTGCCGTACATCGGCGTGGTCACGCCGGAGGATTGAGGGGAGGCGGGGGATGAGGTCCCCCGCCCCTCCAGCGCGTCACGCCTTCCGGCATCACCCCGCGGCGGCCAGCGCGGGCTGGGCCGCGGCGACGGGCTCGGCCGCGGCGAGGTCGAGGACGTGGATGATCCACGCCGGCTGCTTCTGGAAGCCGAGGTCGGCGTTGATGGCCAGCATGCCGACGTTGGTCGACGCGTTCCACGTCTTGACGAGCGGGGCGCCGAGCGACCGGGCGTGGTCGAGCGCCTTGAGCTTGAGCGCCAGGGCGATGCCCCGGCGCCGGTACGCCCGCAGCACCCCGGTCCAGCCGGTGTAGAGGAAGTTCTCGGTCTGCGAGCTGAACAGCGTGCTGATGCCGACGTACCGGTCGCCGTCGCAGGCGATGAAGTACCCGTCGGGGATGAGGTTGGGGTTGTTCACCGTCCGGCCGCGCCACGTCTCGAAGTCGAGCGGGGTGGCGGGGTCGGGCTGCGGGGCGTCCTGGCTGATCTCCTCCTGCACCGCGAACAGCTTGCGGAAGAAGTCGGGGTCGCTGGCCCGCAGCTCGCCGAAGGTGCGGAAGGCGATGCCGGTGGCCTCGGCCTTCTCGACGGCGCCGGCGAACCGCTCGGGCGCGTAGTCCGCCATCCGGAGGTGGTTCTCCCAGTTGCGCATGACCTCGCGGAAGCCGCGCGCGGCGGCGAAGCGCAGGCCGGCGGCGTGGTCCTCGCGGATGTTGGTCCAGTACGCGATCGGGTCGGCGTCGGCCAGCGCGCGGGCGATGTGGTCGTAGAGGGCGCCGCCGACGCCGCGGCGGCGCTGGTCGGGGTCGACGGTGATCTCGACGCTGAACTTGCGGGGATGGTACATCCCCTCGTCCTGGCTGTGCTCGCCGAAGCCGACGATCTGGCCGTCGAGCTCGGCGACGAAGCGCTGGAACCTGAGCTTGGGGTTGCGATGGTCGTCCCAGTGGCGCCACTCGTCCACGGTATCGGGGTACTCGGGGAACGCGCGGTTGCCGATGGCGACGAGCACCGGGTAGTCGTCCGGGGTGGCCGGGCGGATCAACGGTCGCATGTTCAACTCCTGTGTCACGGTTGGGTTCCTCGGGTCGGGCGGCGGGGTCGGCGGGAATCTCCGGCGGCCCTCGGCGCTCGGCGGCGGGTGGTGGCTTGCTTTCCGGGCATGGCGGCTCCTGGTCGGGGAACGCACGACGCGCCGCGGGCGGGCGGCCCACGGCGCGTCGGCGATCGGTCCCGCGCGGGGACCCTCACGCAACAAAAAACCGTGGGCGGCCTCTCGGCGTGCCCACGGTGGCGCTGTCGTCACGTCGGATCAGCGGTCGATGGGCACACTCCGGCCACGGGCGGCGCTGCGGCCGCCATGGCGCTTGAAGGCGTACGTGCTTGCGCAGTCCATCGAGCTGACGCTCCGGTACGGTGAGATCGAGGCCTCCCGGCCGAGTCGCGGGAGGCAAGGCAGTATAACGGGGGGCGGCGGGTTTGTCAAGGGGGTGCCGAACGCAGCCTATGCTTGCCGGCGCCGAAACGCCCGGTCGCGCCAGAGCGCTCGCATCCGATCTTCGATGCGGCCGCGTAGGGTCAGGTTCGCACCACCTTGACCGCGGAGCGGACATGTGGAGGCCAGTACGGCGTCCCAGGCCTTCGCGTATTCGAGAAACTGATCATTCAGCAGGTGAGGATAAGCGTAGTCGTCGACGAAGCGATGGAACGGCTTCGGCCCATGAAAGTGGATGATCGAAGCACCGTCATGGCGTCCCCAGTACGGTTTCCAATTAAGCTCGACCGGAAGGCGATCGGCGGACTGCCCGAAATACGCCCTGAGCGCGGCTTGGTCGTAGGAGTCGAGGACCATTGTGTCCAAGTGATGTTCGCAGAACGCCTCGAACTGGGGCAACGCCGCCCGAAAGGCGGGTACATTCATCAGCATGACACCGGAGTTGAAATTGACCCAGTCGGTCGGGTCGAACTCGGGTGCCACTGCAAACACACGCGGGGCGAGCGACTTGAGCATCGGCACAGGATCGTGTTGAAAGAGGACATCGCAATCGGTGTACAAGACGTACTCGTCATCCAAGCCGAGAGATGCCATCACCGACGGGATCTCGAACCGGAGAAACGCCCCGGATCCGATCCAGAAGACCTCGGGGCGATGAGTCTTGTCAGCAATTTCCTTCAGATATGGGAAGAATCGTGAGCGACTTAGACACACGGGTACATTCCGTTCAGAAAGCCAATCTGTCAGTTCACACGCGGATCCATCAAATATGAAATGAGGCTGAAGTTCAGTTGACTGCTGTGCTGATTTGACTGCAACCTTGATCATGTCACTATAGAATCCCGACAATAGTGACTGTTCGGAAAAGGCCAAGAAGTACTTCACCTATGTACTCCTTGCCATGGTCCGATGTTGGCACCCCCATCTTCTGAGATGACGCCTGACAACGGAATGTGTCATCGAGATTCTCGGGGTGATGACTACTTCACGCATAGGCGCCAAGAATGAGCGCGGCCACGATACATCACACCGTGAGGTCCTGTTGTACAGCCACAGGAGTGCAATGGTATCAAGTATTCCGTGAGGTCGACTCTTAGTCTTGAATGTATCTGCCATTGAACCTAGAAGAACCGTATGGAGTTCTCCTCGCTGAAGAGTGATTAACTCAAGAACGTCTGCTCGTGGAATACTCGTGATCGTACTCAGTGTCAGTCCCCCTCCCGCGTCGGGGTCAGATGTAGGTGTAGGCGTCATTCCTGGCCATGTTACAGGTGTTGCCGTTGGCGTCGGGCTATGCTTCGGAGTACTGGTGTTGGTGGCAGTGCAGTTGAGGCATGCCGTAGGTGTAGGGGTTCCTGTGGGAGGCTCTGTTGAAGTTGCGGTAGAACAATAATTAGGTGTTGGTGTCGGGGTGCAGATTGAGCATGGTGTTGCAGTGCTATGGGGGCTGCAATCTGGGCCTGCACACGCTGTTGCAGTTGCAGTTGGTGTCCATGTGGGACATTCAGTAGATACAACTGGTGTCAACGACGGTGAAGGTGTTGCTGTTGCGTCACATGGATCGCATCCGACTTCCGTTACATTCCAATTCCCCCAACAACCTATGGCCTGAGATACCTGACTGATTGCGGTCGAAAGGGTCGACAGGTTCCCAACAACTACCAGTCTTCGGAGCCAATACGAGTGGTCCAACTCGCACATTGGCCTGGAGCCGCAAGATCCAAACAGACCCAAGTAGTTGAGCACTACCGGAACTGGTGTTGACTGTGGGAGATTGGACAACCGGGGACCTATGGCTCCTGATACCGGTATATCAGCGTAAAATGCAAGGCACACGCCAGTTGTATCTGGTGTAGGTTCGCTGCACAATGCCACTGCTCTGAGGCAGGGAGGAGGCTGATAGGTCGGTGCAGGTGTGCTCATGTTGTTCGAAGTCGGTTGTGGCCAGTAGCCCATCGGCGTAGGTGGGGTTGCTAACCACAACTGCGTATTATGTGTAACCTGTCCTCCAGGAGCTTCAATCAATGCCTGCTTCCAGTTGGTCCCATCCTCGCTGTAAAACGCATACGGCAGTTTATCGAGGAATGGAAATGCCACAGGGACTTCGCTTAATTCCCTATCTAGCACGGGTGGGTTTGGAGTACCGTTCATCCCAGAGCGTCGCACCAGTTCCATATCGATTATCATCGCCTGTGACGGGATGATGAGTCCATTTGTTGCTTGTGAACTGTCTCCTAGAGTGACGCCAAAAGCCATTTCAATCTGAGAAGCATAGGGACCTGGGCCGAGACACGCTGGGCAATTTTGAATGGACAAGTCATTATAGAGACGCGGAATAACCTTCATCCGAGAGCCGTGATACGGAGTCGGCGGATTGGGCAAGCAAGCACCATGCCACGGGTGAAGGAACTCAACTAGGCATGACGGATTACCTTGCCATGCAGTCACAGGTGTTGCATTCGAAAAGACACAGTCTCCACCTAGAGTTGGATTGTATAGATTTCCATTTCCACAACAGCTGTCATCCCATCTCGTACTCATTTGAAAGTCCGCCCCTGCATGTGTATGAGGAACAAACGGTGTAGGATCAGTTCCGATGTACAAATTCGTAATCATTGGATAACCGTTCTCAAGAACCGAAACAGATATCACACCATTCGTATCCGTATGTGCGCCCGCGTGAATGCACGACACTGGTTCAGTTTGATCTGCGACAATGGTACACGTTGCCTCAGGACAAACATCACTCGATGTATCAAACCGCCTTCTTGACTGTCTGCCGTCCTGTGTCTCCGTGTCCGGAACCACAGTTGCAAACACTATGCTGACGCTCATGACAATGAAAACGTTGCTGACGAGCACCGACTTCTGTCGACGGTTCATGAATTTCCCCTGCGCAGTCACGAGTGAAGGCTAAGTGCCATCTACGGCAGCAGCCAATCACGAAAGGGTGTGGACAGAACCGTCCGGGCGAGCGCCCTTCAGACGGAGTCAGTCTGCAATTTGCCAGCCACGCAGGAGTCGCGGACGATTCTTGGCCACACCCTCAGCGAGCTCATATAGAGTTGTGTGTTGTGTCTATCTATTAGGAGTCGACACAAGTTGCTCAGCGCAGATGGTATGCATCAACTACTGACAAGTCACTATGGGATGAGTCAGTCTTCCGAGTTGAATGACACCATTACGCAGTATCAATGCGCTCCGATCGATGGCATCCCTCCAGTGGCATACAAAACTATGCGAACAAGACGATCGAGAACGCCCCATAGTTGATGTAGTACTAATCGGAGTCACTGTTCAGCTCCCACTGCAACAGATGTCCCATTTGGACACCAATTCAACAGAGGTCTGCCAAGGCGTCAGTCCACTAACCCGGATCGCTCTTGCAACGAGTCGCACCGACACTTTCGCCTCCATATCACTCATACCTACTGTCATCCCCCCTACCACCGCCCCACCCGCAGCAGCGTGTTGCCGAGCACGTTCAGCCCCCGGCACGTCTCCGGGCTCGAGCACCACTGTACCCGCCGGTCGTGGAACGGCCAGCCCGTGCCGTTCGCGCCGTCCTCGATCAGCACGTACCAGCAGTAGCGCGCGTCGTAGCGGAAGCCCGACGGCGGCGACGTCGTGTACTCCGTCTTGCGGCCGAGCGACGCCGTGCGGAACGCGTTCGCCCGGTTCTCGACGTCGCCGCAGCCGTCGAACACCGACCAGCGGTACGATTCGCTCGTGTGGGACCGCGCCCGCCACCCGAACGTGATCGGCGCCGTTTGCAGACAGTCGTGGCACGGCTGCGTCAGCTTCAGGTCCGCCAGCTCGAACACCCCCACGTCGACATCCGTGCCGTCGCCGAACGCCGTGATGTCGCGGCTCCACCAGCGGTGCACCCACAGGTCCGCCCCGTCCTCCGTCGGGTTGTTCCACCACACCCGGTAGACCTCGCCCGGCGCCAGCGCGGGCGGGCTCTCGAACACGAAGGCCCCCGCCCGGTCCGTCACGCTGTTGGCCACCTTCTCCCACGCGCCCCCGCCGCTCTGCTTGCGCAGCTCGATCTGCGGCAGCCCCGGCTCGCCGAAGCCCTCGGCCAGCGGCTTGCCGTTGTCGGTCAGCCGCCCCTTGATGCGCCCCGCCGGCGCCTTCGGCGTCGGCGTCGGCGGCTCCGTCGGCGGCACCGCCGTCTCGGTCGCCGTCGGCGGCTCGGTCGGAGGCGGGGGCTCGGTCGCCGTCGGCGACGCCGGCTCGGCCGTCGGCGGCTCGGTCGGCGCGACCGCCGTCGCCGACGGCACCGGCACCGCCGCCGGGGCGGTCGGCAGCGCCT
>QEVT01000195.1 GCA_003576755.1 bacterium
CCGGTCGCCGGCCGCCCGCCGCGGCCCCGCCGGGCGGCGGCCAGCGCTTCCGGGCCGGCGACCGCGTGCGGCACGCCACGTTCGGCGACGGGATTGTGGTGGCCAGCGTGGCCCGCGACGGCGACGAAGAGGTGACCGTGGCGTTCACCGGCGGCGCCGGCGTCAAGAAGCTCATGCAGCAGTTCGCCCGCCTCCAGAAGGTCTGAGCCCCCGCGTGCGCGGCTGGTCCCGCCCCGACGTCGTCATCTGCCTGGCCGTGCTGGCCGTGGCGGCCGCGGTGCGGCTGCCGCACCTCCAGACGATCCCCATCCTCACCGACGAGACCGAGGACATGCGGCTCGGCATGGAGATCACCCGGGGCGACCGGCCGTTGATGTCGCAGGACGCCTACAACGGCCCGGTGTTCCACTACGTGATGGCCGCCGGCTACGCGATGGCCGCCGCCGTCTTCGTCGACGGCGGCGACCCGCGCTGGCCGCGCCGCCTGGCGCTGGCGCTGGGGTCGTTGACGGTGGTGCTGACCTACCTCGTCGGCATCAGCGTGGCCGCCGCGGCGCGTGCCGGGCCGGGCCCGCCGGGGCCCGCCCCGGGCGCCCGGCCGGCGATCGCGTGGCGCGATCGCGCCGCCGGGCTGATCGCGGCGGCGATCATGGCCGTGGCGTTCGTGCCGGTGGTGGTCAACAGCCACGTGGCGTGGTCCAACGCGTCGTCGCCGTTTTGGGCGATGCTGGCGGTGCTGGCGGTGTGCGAGGCGCACCGGCGCGGCGACCCGCGCTGGCTGGTGCCGGCCGGCGCGCTCAGCGGCCTGGCGTGCCAGACCCACGCGTCGGTGCTGCCGGTGGCGCTGGGCGCCGCGCTCTTCGTGGTGTGGGTGCGCCCGGGCTGGCTGCGCACCCCGTGGCCGTGGCTCGGCCTGGCGGCGGGCGTGGCGGCCATCGCCAACGTCATCGTCTTCAACCTGCAGACCGGCGGGGCGTCGATCGTTGCGGGGCAGGGCAAGCACTACGCCTACGCCTTCGGCGCGCCGTGGCCGGAGTACGTGGTCAACGTGCGCGACTGCCTGCGCATGGCCTACCAGCTCGCCACCTCGACGTTCCTCGGGCTCGACCCCGAAGAGGGCCGGCCCGAGCTCCTGGCCCTCCTGCGGTCGCCGGCGGCGGTGGCCTACGGCACGCTCGTCGCTGCCGCGTTGGTCGCCACGGCGCGGCGGTCGCGGCTGCCGCTCCTCACCTGGGTGCTCGTGATCCTGGTCGTCTCGGCCTTCAACCGCGGCTATCGCTACTACCTGCATGCGCGCTACCTCGCCGCGGGCCTGCCGCTGCTGTACGTCGCGGTCGGGCTGTGGCTGGCCGGATGGGTGCCGGCGCCGGGCCGGCCGGGCCGGTGGCCGCGGGCGGCGGCGCTGGCGGCGGCGCTCGTGCTGCTCGTCGGGTACCCGCTGGTGCGGCTGGAGGGGTTCTACGCCCGTGAGACGGCGCTGGACCGCACGGGCGCCCGCCTCTGGCAGGTGATCGACGGGCTGGCGCAGCGGGTCGGCCCCGACGGCCAGGTCCGGCTGGACCGCGGCCTCCACGGCATCCCCACGGCCGGCGGCGGGAACGTGCACAAGGCGCTGGACGAGGTGATGGACGTGACCGGGACGCCGCACAGGAAGCCGAAGCCCGAGGACCTGCTGGACCACCACCCCGGCGCCTACCTCGTGCTGACCGAGGCGGGGCACGCGGCGCTGGCCGAGCGCATGGTGCTCGAGCCGGTCGACTTCGGCGTGCCGCTGGCGCCGTACGGACGGGGCAGGTTCGACGTCTACCGGGCGGTGGGGGAGCGGTAGCCGGGGCCGCGTGCGTGCCGGCGGCGGGCGGGGGAGGCCCGCTTCCTGGCGAATGCGGGCGTCGGACCGATGGCAACCCTCATGGCGACGGCATTCCGGGTCGGCCTGGGAGACGCGGGCTTCCGGCCCGCCGCATCCTGGCGGGCTGGAAGCCCGCGGTCCCAGGGGCCATCCCCGCGCTCCGAGCCGGCGTGGCCCTATCATTGCCCTCCGCGCCGCGACCGCGCGGCGCCATCCCGCGAGGCCTGCCCGTGAACATCCGTCGTGCCGACCCCCGGCTGATGACGATCCTCGTCATCGTGTTCGTCCAGATCGCCGGCGCCGCGCTCATCCTGCCGGTCCTGCCGCTGTATGCCCAGGACCGGTTCGCGATGTCGCCGCCGGCCATCACGCTGCTCGTCGCGTCGTTCTTCGCCGCCCAGTTCCTGGCCGGGCCGTGGCTCGGCCGCCTGTCGGACCGACACGGCCGCCTGCCGGTGCTGGTGTTCAGCCAGATCGGGACGGCGATCAGCTTCGTCGTCCTGGCGCTGGCCACCGGTCCGGGGTGGCTGTTCGCGGGCCGCATCCTCGACGGCATCACCGGCGGCAACATCATCGTCGCGCAGGCCTACGTCACCGACATCACCCCGCCCGACAGGCGCACGCAGAGCCTCGGCCTCATCTTCGCCGCCTTCGGCCTGGGCTTCAGCGTCGGGCCGGTGCTGGGCGGGGTGATCGCCGCGGCCGCCGGGTCCGACGCGCTGTTCTTCACCGCCGCGGGCGCCGCGGCGCTCACGGTCGTGCTGACGTGGCTGACGCTCGACGAGTCGCTGACGCCCGACCAGCGCGCGGTCCATCGGGACGCACGCCAGGCGGGCCTGCGGCTGGCGGACGTCGGCGCCAACGCCCGGCTGGTGCGGGTGCTCGCGATCGCCTTCGTCGGCCAGTTCGCGCTCGGCACGCTGCAGTCCACCTTCGCGCTCTTCGGGGCAGCCGTGCTGTTCCGCGGCGCCAGCGCATCGACGACCCAGCTCGGCATCGGGCTGCTCCTGACCGTCATCGGCGTGACCCAGCTCCTCACCCAGGCGTTCGTCCTGCGGCGGGCGGTCGCCCGCTTCGGCGACGGCCGGCTCGTCGTGATCGGTGGGGCGCTGCGGGCGGTCAGCCTGATGGTGTTTGCGCTCGTGTCGTCGCCATGGGCGGCGGCGGTCGGCGCGGCCCTGTTCGCGCTCGGCACGGGCATCTCGATGCCGCCGCTCCAGAGCATCGCCACCCGGGTCGTCGCCGACGCGTTCCGCGGGGGGGCGCTGGGGTGGTACCAGTCGGCGCTCAGCCTGTCGACGATCTTCAGCACGGCGTTTGGCGGCGTGCTGTTCGCCGTGCATCCCCGGACGCCGTACTGGGTCGGCGCGGCCCTGGCCGCCGCGGCGGTCGTGCCGGCGCTGTCGTTGTCGCGGGCGCTGGCCCGCGAGCCGGCGGCGGCCACCGCCGGGCGGTGAGCGGCGCCGCCCCCCGCCGCCCGTCCCTGTGGTACACTCTCCCGGGTCGTCGCCCGGGCGCCGGCGAAGCAGGTCCGCCCGCGCCGGAGCCCCCCCGTGATCCGCTGTGACCCCGGAGCCCACGCCCGCCCATGATCCACACCATTCGCGTCGTGAGCAAGGCCGACACCGACCCGCTCGGCCAGGACGTGCTCGCCGAGGTCCGCCGGACGCTTGGCCTGGCCGGGGTGACGCGCGTGCGCACCGCCAGGGTCTTCCGGCTCGAGGGCGCCGGCGCCGAGGACGCGGCGCGTCTGGCGCGCCTGCTGCTCGCCGACGCCGTCGACCAGCGCTGGTCGCTCGATGCGCCGCTGGTCACCGACGCCGACCACGTCGTCGAGGTCGCCTACCTGCCCGGCGTGATGAACCCCGAGGCCGCCTCGATCCTCAAGGCCGCGCGCGACCTCGGCGTCGACCTCGTGGCCGCCGACGCCAGCCGCGAGTACGCCTTCTACGGCGACCTCGGCGCGGACGACCTCGGCCGCGTCCTCCGCCGCCTGCTCGTCAACCCGACCATCGAGACCGTCGTCGCCGCGCCGCCCGAGACCCTCGTCATCGCCGGCGAGCCCGGCCCGACCCGCCATGTCCCGATTGCCGCGCTTTCCGACGCCGAGCTGCAGGCGCTGTCCGACGACGGGCTGCACCTCGACCTCGCCGAGATGCATGCGATCCGCGACTACTTCGACGAGATCGGCCGCATGCCGACCGATCTCGAGCTCGAGGCGCTGGCGCAGACGTGGAGCGAGCACTGCGTCCACAAGACGTTCAAGCGGCCGCTGGTGGTCGACGGCGTTGCCAAGCCCCCGCTGATGACCCGCCTCAAGGAAGCCTCGCGCCGCCACAGCGATCTCGTGGTGTCGGCCTTCGTCGACAACAGCGGCGTCCTGGCCTTCTACGACGGCTGGGCGCTCGCCGGCAAGGTCGAGACGCACAACAGCCCGTCGGCCATCGAGCCGTACGGCGGGGCCATGACGGGCTCGGGCGGCGTGTTCCGCGACATCCTCGGCACCGGCCAGGGCGCCGCCGTCATCGCGTCCACCGACATGTTTTGCTTCGCGCCCCCCGACCTGCCCGCCGGCGAGGTGCCGCCAGGGTGCCTGCCGCCCGACTACCTCTTGCGGCGGGTGGTGGCCGGCGTGCGCGACTACGGCAACCGGATGGGCATCCCGACCAACAACGGCTCGGTGCACTTCCACCCCGACTTCCGCGCCAAGCCCACCGTCATCGTCGGCGCCTACGGCCTCATCCCGATCGACCGCGCCGCCAAGGGCCGGCCGTTGCCGGGCGATCGGGTCGTCGCCCTCGGCGGGCGCACCGGGCGCGACGGGATCCACGGCGCCACCTTCTCGTCGACGGCCATGACCGCCCGCACCATCGAGGTCAACGCCACCGCCGTCCAGATCGGCAACGCCGTCGAGGAGAAGCGCCTGCTCGACGCCGTCCTGGCCTGCCGCGACGAGGGCCTCGTCCGCGCGCTGACCGATTGCGGCGCCGGCGGCTTCTCGTCGGCCATCGGCGAGATGGGCGAGCACGTCGGCGTGGCGGTCGACCTCGACCGGGCACCGCTCAAGTATCCCGGCCTGGCGCCGTGGGAGGTGTTCCTCTCGGAGTCGCAGGAGCGCATGGTGATGGCCGTGGCGCCCGGCGACGTCGCGCGCGTGATGGCGATCTGCCGGCTGTACAACGTCGAGGCCACCGACCTCGGCGCCTTCGAGCCCACCGGCAAGCTCGTCGTCCGGCACGGCGGCGCGGTCGTGGCCGACCTCGACATGCGCTTCCTGCACGAAGGGCTGCCCGAGAAGACGCTCGTCGGCACGTGGGCGCCGAGCCTCGGCCCGCGCGACCTGCCGGGCCTGCCGCGCGCCGCCGACGCCTGGCTCGACCTTCTGCGCCGCGTGCTGGCGCACCCCAACGTGGCCAGCAAGGCGCCGATCTGCCGGCAGTACGACCACACTGTCCAGGGCACGTGCGTCCTGCCGCCCTACGGCGGCCCGTCCGGCGACGCGCCCGGCGACGCGGCGGTGATCGCCCCGCTCCTCGGCAAGCCGTACGGCGCCGTCATCGCCCACGGCCTCAACCCCGTGCTCAACACCTTCGACCCGTACTGGGGCGGCGTGTGGGCCGCGGCGGAGGCCATGAGCAACCTCGTGGCCGTCGGCGGCGACCCGCGCGCGGTGGGCCTGATCGACAACTTCATCTGGCCGGTCCCCGACCCGCCGGCGCTCGGCGGGCTCGACCGGGCGGTCGAGGCGTGCGTGGCGGTGATGGACGCCCTCGGGCGGCCGTTCATCAGCGGCAAGGACTCGCTGTCCAGCACCTACCGCTACCCCGACGGGACGGTCCTCGAGATCCCGCCGGTGCTGTGCGTGTCGGCGTTCGGGCGCATCGACGACGTGTCGGCGACCGTGTCGTCGGCGTTCAAGCGTGCCGGCGCCGCGCTGGTGCTGGTCGGGGCGCGCGACGTCGCGGCCGACGCCGGGCACGGCATGGGCGGCGCCATCGCCTGGGAGGTCCAGGGCCTGCGCGGGCACCACCCGCCGCGCGTCGACCTCGACGCGTTGCCGCGCACGCTCGACGCCGTGCACGCCGCCATCCGATCGGGGCGGGTGGCGGCCTGCCACGACGTCGCCGAGGGCGGCCTGGCGGCGGCCGTGGCCGAGATGGGCTTCGGGAGCGGCCTCGGCGCCGAGATCGACGTCGCCGGGCTGGCCGAGCGCGCCGACGTCGCGCTGTTCAACGAGACGGCCGGCGTGTTCGTCGTCGAGGTGGGGGATGCCGCGACGGCCGGCGAGCTGTTCGCCGGCGTGCCGCACGCGGTGATCGGCCGCACCATCGCGGCCGCCGAGCTGCGCGTGACCGAAGGCGGCCGACCGCTGTTCACGGCCGCGCTGGACGAACTCCAGGCGGCGTGGGAGCGGCCGATGCGGGCGGTGTTCCACTGATGTGCGGCCGGGAGCGCCGTTGCCACCAGGCGCATCGCCCCCGGCGGCGCGCCGCCCGCCCGTGACCCGATCGACCGACCGCCGGACCGACCTCGCGGTCGCCGCGGGGCTCGCGGTCGCGGCCCTGGCCTTCCACTGGCGCCTGTGGCTGCCGGCAGGGCAGCGCTGGTACTTCGCCGGCGGCGACTTCGTCGACCAGTTCTACGCGTTTGCCGGCCTGGAGGCGGCGGCGCTGGCGCAGGGCCGGCTGCCGCTGTGGAACCCGTTTGCCTACGCCGGGGCGCCTTTTTGGGCGGACGTGCAGGCGGCGGTGGCCTATCCGCCGAGCCTGGCCGTCGTGCTCGGCAGCCTGGCGGTGTTCGGGCACCTGCCCTTCGTCGCGCTCGAGGCCGAGGCCGTGGCGCACGTCGCGCTGGCCGCGATCGGCACCTATCGCTTCGCGCTGCGCGTGACGCGCCACCGCGCGGCCGCCGTCGTCGGCGCCGTCGCCTTCGGCGGCGGCGGCTACCTCACCGGCTACCCCCCGCTGCAGCTCGCCGTGCTCGAGTCCAACGCCTGGCTGCCGTGGGCGCTGCTCGGCGTCGAGCGGTCGCTCGCGGCGGCGGCCGATCCGGCCCGGCGCCGCCCGTTCGACCCCGTGCTGCCGGTGGCGCTCGGCATGTCCATCCTCGCCGGGCACCCGCAGTCGGCCAACTACACGCTCTACGCCGTCGCTGGCTACCTCGCCTGGCGCACGCGGCCATGGACGGCGGCGCGCGGCGGCCCCGGTCGCCGG
>QEVT01000196.1 GCA_003576755.1 bacterium
CCCGGCCTGCGGCGCGATGGTGTGCGCCGGCAGCAGCGCCCGGTGGACGGCGCCGGGCGGCACGCGCGGCAGCAGCTCCGCCAGCGCCCGCGCGTCGGCGTCGGAGTGCAGGATGAACGCGTCGCCGCGACCGAGGGCCAGGCGCACGAGCGCGCGGACCCCCGGCCCCCCGCCGTCGTGCGGCAGCACGTTGTGACACACGAACACGATCCGCGCACGCGTCCACCGCCGCAGCAGCCAGGCCACGGTCGCCACGCTCGGCGCCCAGAACGGCACCCACCATTGGATCAGCACGAGGTCGGGGTCGGCGGCCGCGGCGCGCCGAGCGGTGCGCCACCACGTCCACGGCCGCAGCGGCGCCAGGATGCGCTCGGCCGGGGTCTGGACGGGCCGGGCGGACGGGTCGCGGTCGCTGCGGCCGGGGAACAGGCGCCGTGGGTACTGGTGGACGAAGGTGAGGAAGACGACGGTGTGCCGGGCGGCCAGCGCGTGTGCCAGCAGCGTGGTGTAGTGGGCGATCCCGCCCCGATAGGGGTAGGTCGGGCCGAGGATCACCAGCCTCACGGCATGTCGAGCCGGAACCCGTACCCCCGCAGCGTGACGATGTACTGGTGGTGTTCGTCGATCTCGGCCAGGCGCATCCGCAGCCGCCGGATCAACGCGTCGAGCGCATCCTCGCTGACGCCGCCGGGGTCGACGTCCGGCCACACGGCGTTGACGATGTCGTCGCGCGAGACCATGACGCCGTTGGCCCGGTACAGCACCTGCAGCAGCTCGTACTGCGGGCCCGAGAGCGGCGGGTCGAGCGGCCGGCCGTTGACGTACACCGACATCGTGTCGGGGTCGATGCGCAGGCCGCGCTGCTCGAACACGATCGGGGCGGTGGCCTCGGCGTCGACGAAGAAGAGCTTGAAGCGCGCCGCGATCGAGATCTCGTCGCCGTCGGTCAGGGGCATGGCGCCTTCGACCGGCGTTCCGTTGAGCCAGAGCCCGTTCTTGCTGCCGGCGTCCGAGACCGCGTAGCCGTCGTCGGTGCGACGGACGATCGCGTGCCGCCGCGAGATCTGCCGGTCCGGCAGGCAGATGTCGCACGCCGGGTCGCGGCCGATCACGAGGTCGTGATCGACCGGCCATTCCTGCTTGCCGGCGGGGCCGTGCAGGATGATCATCGCGCCTTCTTGAGCCAACTCGACACCTCGGGGTCACCAGGGGAAGGACCGCGGAGCGGGAACGGCCACAGCATAGCGCGGACAGGGGGCGGGGGGCAAGCGAGAAGCGGGGCGCGACGGTCATCGGCGCCGCCGTGCGCATCCGGCAACGCCGCCGACGTCGGCCCCCCGCGACCGGGCTATCCCGGCCCCCCCAAACGCGCCGCGAACACGTCCCGGACCTCCTCGACGGTCGCATGCCGGCCGGTGGCCTTCTTCGAGTAGACGAGGTCGCCGTCCAGCACGACCTCGAACACCCCGCCCTTCGACGGGATCAGGGTCCAGCGCTCGATGTGCGAGGCGAAGTCCTTCAAGATCTCCTCCGTCAACCTGACGGCGCGCGGGAGGTAGCTTCACATCACGCAGTATTCGAGCGACACCTCATGCTTCATGGCGGAACCTCTCGTGGGCTGGCGTACGGGCTGCGCATCGGGTGCGCAGTGGGCCCATGATATCCGCAAGGCCGCGCGTTGTCACGCCTTGCCGATGCCGCCCGGCGACCGCCTGCCCGCGCCGCTCAACCCCCGCCGCGCACGCGCCGCGCGAGCGCCCGGTCCTCCGGCGTGATCCCCCCGAGCGCCGCCAGGACGCCGAGGTACACCGGCACCGCGGCGACGGCGTTGACCAGCGCCGGCGCGCCGAGCGCGTCGAGCCCGCCCATCACGGCGGCCATCGTGCCGGCCGCCACCGCCGGGCGCCACAGGATCACCACCAGCGGCGCCGCCCCGAGATCGCGCAGGCCCCAGCCGAACGGCAGGCGCAACACCGCCTCGGTGACGATCGTCACCACGGCGGCGCCGACGTACGTGTAGGCCTGGATCTCGAGGCTGCCGAACGTGTGCCCCGGGATCACCAGCCAGTTCGCCGCGAAGTTGAAGACGACGGCGACCACGAAGCTGACCGTGATCCATCGGGCGCGGTCCAGGGCGATGAGCACGTACTGCGTGAGCCCGTTGGCGAACGACAGCGGCAGGAACCAGATCATCACCTTGAGCGCGGTGCTGCCCTCCGGGACGAACTCGGCGCCCGCCAGCACCGTCACGAGGCCGTCGGCGAGGAACGTCGTGGCCACGGCGATCGGCAGCGCCACGCTGACCAGCCACCGCTGCCCCATCTCGAACGCCCGGGTCAACCCGGCACGGTCGCCCATCGCCCGGCGGCTCATCATCGGGAACAGCGCCATCGTGAAGAAGGCCGGCAGGATGAGGAGCGCGTCGATCCACTTGTAGGCCGTCGAGTACCAACCCACCACGGTCTCGCCCTCGCGCAGGAGCTGGCGGAGCAACAGGACGTCGACCTTGAAGAAGAGCGTCTGCAGGAGGTGGTTGAGCATCAGCGGCAGGCTGACGCCGACCATGCCCCACACCAGCGACCGCGGCACGCCCCATGCCGGGCGGATGCCGTCCCGCCAGGCCAGCGTGGCGAGGATCCCGAACGTCACCCAGTTCGTCACGATCGAGACCGCCGCCAGCCCGACGAGCCCGTGGCCCGCCAGCAGCGCCAGCGCGCCGAGCGACACCGAGACCAGCGTCGACACGATCGACACCGCCGCCGGCAGCACCATGCGCTCGCGCGCCTGGAAGATGCTCGCCACGGCCGCGCTGAGGTTCGACGGCACGAGGCCGAGCGCGAAGAGGGCGATGGCCTGCACGGTCGGGGGCGACAGCGGCCGCGTGCCGGTACCCGCCCACACGATGTAGCCGGCGAGCGCCGGCGCCGCGAGCACCCACAGCACGAGCCGCAGGACGGCCGTGCCGGTGAGGTAGCGCGGGGCGAGGCTCGGGTCGCGGGCGACCTCGCGCGTGGCCAACAGGTTGAGGCCGAAGTTGGTGACGATGTCCATCAGCCCGATCAGCGTCACCGCCGTGGTGTACGCGCCGGCCTCTTCGGGGCCGAGGACGCGGTACATCAGCATCGCGAACGCGAAGAGCACGGCCTTGTTGAGCAGGTTGGCCGCCACCGGCCCGGCGGTGTTGACCGCGATGCGGCCGACCTCGCCGCCGGCCGGACGGCGCATCACGCGCGCCCAGGCGCCCCAGGCCAGGGCGAGCATGAAGACGACGAGGCCCAGGAAGCTTCCGTAGAGCCCGGCCTTGAGCGACAGCGGGCTGTACCACAGCCGGACCGTCGACCGGCCGGGGGGCACCGGCACCGCGCGCAGCATCCCGTTGGCGCGGTACACCGGGACGTCGACGGTCCGCGGGCCGCCCGGCCCCGCCACCTCGACCGACGCGCGCCAGCCCGGGAACCAGGCCTCCGAGAGCACGAGCAGCCCGCCCGACGGCGCGCCCGAGACGTCGACCTCGAACCGGCCGGACCGCTCGGTGTCGCGCCGGACGTTGATGGCCGAGGGCAGGTTGCGGCCGGCGGGGAGGTCGTCCCAGATGCCGAGATCGGGCGCCTCCTCGAGCAGCACGGTCGACGCCGGGTCGAACGTCGCCAGCTCGGCCAGGAGCGCCGGCCGATCGCCCGGGAACACCTTGACCTGGTTGACGACCCATGCGCGGCGCAGCGCGCGGTGGTTCTCGTAGACCCGGACCTCGCCCTCGTAGATCAGGTCGAGGCCCGGCGCCGTCAGGGGATCGGTGGCGACGACGTAGCGGACGCCGAGCATGGCCAGCGCCGGGTGGGCGAGGGATGCCGGTTGCGTGAGGTTGCCGATCCGGTTGTAGCGCAGCGGCCCGCCCTGCCCGTCGAGCCCCTGGCGCTCGATGGCGTCGAGGACCTCGACGGTCCAGCGCGGGAAGATCGAGTCGTAGCCGCGGATGTCGGGGATGCCCTCGCGCATGGCCGAGTTGGGCCACAGCGCGCGATCGGTGCCCATGGCCGTCACGCGGCCCCATTTGACGGCGACGGCCTCCTTCAGGAAGACCACCGCCGGCGGGCGGATGTCGGCCAGCGCCGTCGGCACCGAGGGATTGAAGCCGTAGCCGATCAGCCCGAGGTCGAGGGCGACCGCGGCCAGCGCCAGGGCCATCGCCGGGCGCCGGTCGCGGCCGGTCCGTGCCGCGTGCGCCAGCAGCAGCACGACCACGCCGCCCAGCGTGAGGAACAACGCGAGGTGCAGGGCGCTCCAGTACAGGTACGCCGCAAGGGTCTGGCTGTCGGGGAACCGGGTCAGGGCGACGTCGAGGGCGCCCTGCGTGCCGCCGTCGACGTTCACCCGCGGCAGTCGGTCGAAGAGGGCCTCGACCCACCGGGTCCAGGTCGACGGCCGCAGGCGGAGCGTGCCCAGCGCCACCGTCAGCCCGGCGCCGGCGGCCAGGGCCGTGCTGCCAAGCCCGAGGGCCGCGCTCGGGACGGGCCGCCCGCGCGCCAGGCGGTCGGCGCCTCGGCCCGCCAGCACCACGAGCGCGAGGCACAGCGGGAATACCCACCGGAACGGCGTGCGCAGCTGGTCGAAGCCGGGCAGGCCGTAGAAGAGGAGCTTGTACGTCGGCAGGCCGAACACGAACGACAGCGACACCAGCGCGAGGCCCGCGAAGAACCACGGGGTGCGCCGGCGGCGTGCGCCGGCGAGGCCGAGGGGCGCCAGCAGCAGGACGAGGATCGACACGTAGCTCGCCGCCTCGACGTAGTTCTTGGCGCCGTAGGCCGTGCCCCACACCGCGTCGTCGGCCAGCGCCAGCCGCTCGCCGTGGAGCGCGGGGACGCTGTGGTGCGCCGGGTTGCCGAAGAAGTCCGGCACGACGAACGTGATGGCCTGGCGGATCCCGAAGGCCTGATCGGCGATGCGGTCGTACGGCTCCGCGCCGCCGCGCCAGTTGACGCCCGCCAGCTCGGCCAGCGGCACGAGCTGCACCGCGGCCACGAGCGCGCCGACCACGCCGGCGCTCGCCAGCCACATGCCGAGTCGGGCCGCGGCGACCCAGCCGTGCCGGCGCGCCACGCGCACCAGCCGGAACGCGGCGTACGCCGCGGCGACCAGGGCATCGTAGTACAGGATCTCGGGGTGCCCGGCAAGCGCTGCCAACAGCGTGGCGACGGCGATGACGGCGAGCCACCCGAGGGTGCCGGCGGCGGACGTCGCCGGCAGGGGCGTCGGCGCGGCCGAGCCGGCCGCGCCCCGATGGGGCATCGCGCGCGGGACGGTCACGGCCGTGATGCCCGCGAGGATGACCGGGAGCCACGTCATGCCGGCCTGGATCATCGGGAACACGGCGTTGGCCACGAACAGCGTGCTCGAGGACCACGCGAGGCCCATCAGCGCGGCGGCGAACCGTCCGCAGCCCAGCACCCGGCCGAGGGCGTACATGCACAGGGCGGCCAGCCACAGGTTGACGAGGGCGCCCCACCCGAGCGCGTGATCGGGGCGCATGAGCAGCAAGAGCAGGCTGGTGGGGTAGAACGCCGAGTGCTGCCCGGCGGCCAGGAACGGCATGCCCCCGGCGATGTACGGGCTCCACAGCGGCGCGTCGCCGTCCTCCAGCCTGCGCTGCAGGTACGTCTTCCACACGACGTTCTGGTAGACGAGGTCGGCGACGAGGCCGTTTTGGACGCGGTCGACGCCGGCGGCCGCCAGCGCCTTGCGGTAGACCGGGTCGCTCCGCAGGGCGTCGTACGGCACCAGGGTTCGCCCGCCGAGCGTCACGCCGGCGAAGAGCGCCAGCGGCAGCACCAACAGCCCCGCCGCGACACCGACGGACGGGCCGAGGCGAGCGGCGATGGGTCGGAGGCGGCTGAGCCGGTCGGGGAAGCGCATGGCAGCCTGGGGTGGGACGGGGGGAGGATACACGGGAAGCATCGGGGGCGCAAGGCGGGGCGTTCGAGCGTATCGCGGGGCGCCGCCATGCGTTAAAACGGTGGCGGCCCACCTTCTCCCACCGTGGTGGCCCGCGTTCACCCACCCTCATCCAGGGAGACACGCATCGCATGGGCATCCTCCACGACGAGCTCGCCAAGGTCCTGCACCGCAAGCGCCGCGCGTTTCGCTTCACCCAGGCCGACCTCGGGACGCGGATCGGCATGTCGGGCAGCTACGTCTCGAGCCTCGAGGCCGGCAAGGCCAGCCCGCGCATCGCCGAGCTCGAGGACTTGGCCACACACTTCCGGACCACGGCCTTCGAGATGATCAAGGAGGCCATGAGCGCCGGCGAGCGGTTCGTCCCGGCGTCCGAGACCACCGGCGACGGGCTCGACGCGGTCGCCGCCGACCTCAGCCTCGAGCACCGCCTGCTGGCGCGCGAGTTCCTGCTCTTCCTGCGGGAGCGCGAGCGGGTCGACCGCGCGCTGCGCGAAGAGGACGACGCGTGAACGAGCGACCCGGCCCGGACCGGGCGAGGCGGCCTCAGCCGCCGGGCAGCCAGCCCGTGGGCACGAGCCACAGCCAGGGCGGCAACCGGTCGAAGCGGATGTCGATCGCTTCAAGGGTCTCGCCGGGCGTCAGCTCGAGCACCTCGGCGTCGGCCGACTTGGCGCTGCCCGGGTACCACCGGCCCTGCCAGCGGTAGCCGTAGCCCGTGCTGGCGAACACCTTGTAGCGGCCCGGCGGCAGCCCGCCGATCTGGTAGAGGCCTGCGGCGCTGGCGCGGGCTTCCCAGCGGCGCCACCACAGGAACTCGTCGTTCGGCCCGAGCAAGTAGGCGCCGACCAGGGCGCGATCGATCGGGCTGCCCTCCGGGCTGCCGTTGTCGCGGGTCACCGCGCCGCGAATCGTCGCCAGCCGCCCGCTGCCGATCGGCACGGGCTCGACGGTGCCGATCACCTGGGCCGTCAGGGTCGGCGCCGCCGGATCGTCCGGTGCGGCCGGCGTCCCTGGCGGCTCGGGCGGCGGGGCCAGCGGGCCGCCCCGCCCCCCGCGCTCCGCCGGTTGGCGCGTGCCTGGCGTCGGACCGGCGCCGCGC
>QEVT01000197.1 GCA_003576755.1 bacterium
CAGGCGCAGCGCGGCGCCGGCCCACCGCCCGACCTCGCGGTAGCCCGTCGCGAACACGATGGCGATGGGCACGAGCGCCCCGAAAAGGTAGCGCCCTTGATGCTGGACGAACGTCAGGTTGTACCAGCCGAAGGCGGCCAGCACCACGGCAAGGTTGACCGCGAGCATGCCGGCCGCCAGCCGGGCGGCGGGGTCGGCGCGGCGGAGGAAGCCGGCGGCGCCGAGAACGGCGATGAGGCTGGCGACCGCGAGCGCGGGGTAGACCGGGATGCCGCCGACCGCCGTGAGGAACACGCCCATCCACCCGAAGACGCCCCAGAAGCTCTTGAACGTGAACGCGGCCAGGCGCGCTGCATAATCGGCCACGCCGTGCGCGGCGATCCAATCGGCGGTCCGCGGCTGGCAGGCCGCGCTGCCGGCCGGGCAGGCGACGACGAGGTCGTGGGCCCGCAGCGCCAGCCAGTCGCCCGCACCGTACACGCGGGCGTTGCGCGCCAGCCACGGCAGGCCGACGAGCGCGCCTAGCCCCACGGTCTGGACGGCGGCGGCCGCGGCCGCGCGCGTGCCGAAGCGGTGCCCCTGCCACCAGCCGGCGGCCTCGGCGGCGACCACGACGGCGGCGGCCGGGGCCAGGACGGTCGCCTTGGTCCACACGGCCATGCCGAGCAGCGCCCCGCCGCCCGCGACGAACCACCGCACCGAGAGCCGGCCGGTCGCCCGCCGAAGCGCGACCACCAGCACCGCCGCCATGACCGCGTACGCCAGCGGGTCGTTGTTGACGGCGGCGGTCATGGCCAGATGCATCGGGAGGAACGCGACGAACGCCGCGGCGCCGAGGGCGACGAGCGGGTCGGGATCGACGAGGCGCGCGGCATGCCAGGCCAGCGCCACGGTGAGCGCTCCGATGAGCACGCCAAGCAGCCGCAGCCGTAGGACGATCCGCCACGGCCAGTGGCCGGCCGACTCGCCGGGGACGGGGTCGCCGCCCGACACGCGGTAGACGACCGCCGCCAGGTAGTAGTAGGCCGGCGGCTGATGGTCCTCGTAGTCGATGCCCGCGACGTCGGCGCCGGGCGGGAAGCCCGTGGCCTTGAGCCGTTCGACGCGGTCGAACGGGTAGTCGCCGACCTCGATCTCCGGCGGGTCGGGGCTTTCGTCGGCGACCTGGCGCACGTAGTTGAAGTGCGCCGGCTCGTCCGGCACCTGCCACAGCGGCGTGCGGACGGCGTAGCCCGCGCCCAGGCCGAGGTACGCCGCCACGACGGCGGCGAGGCCGAGCCCGGGTCGGTCCACCCTCACACCCCCAGCCGCTCCGCGATCACCGCGTCGAGCGTCGGCGTGCCGACGACGTCGAGGTCGTAGCGCACCCGCAGCACGGGCTTGTTGAGCTCGACGAGGCGCGCGAGGTCGATCGGGGTGCCGATCAGCACGAGGTCGGCCGGCACGCGGTTGAGCGTCGTCTCGAGGTCGTCGATCTGCCGCTCGCCGTAGCCCATCGCCGGCACCACGGCGCCGGTGGTGGGGTACTGGGCGTACGTCGCCGCGATCGACCCCGCGGCGTAGGGGCGCGGGTCGACGATCTCGGCCGCGCCCAGTCGCACGGCGGCCACGTGGCCCGCGCCGAACGCCATCTCGCCGTGCGTGAGCGTCGGCCCGTCCTCGACGACGACGACGCGCTTGCCGCGCACCGCGTCGGGATCGGCCACCGAGATGCGGCTCTCGGCGCGGACCACCGTGGCGCCGGGGTTGACGGCCGCCAGGCTCGCCTCGAGCAGGGCGAGCTGGTCCGGCGCGGCGCTGTCGACCTTGTTGATCACGGCGACGTCGGCCATGCGCAGGTTGACCGAGCCGGGGTAGTAGGTGCGCTCGTGCCCGGCGCGCAGGGGGTCGAGCACCACGATGTGGAGGTCCGGCCGGAAGAACGGCAGGTCGTTGTTGCCGCCGTCCCACACCACGACGTCGGCCTCGGCCTCGGCCGCGCGGAGGATGCGCGCGTAGTCCACGCCGGCGAACACGACGCTGCCGGCGTCGAGGTGCGGCTCGTACTCCTCGCGCTCCTCGATGGTCACGTGGTGGGCGTCGAGGTCGGCGTAGGTCTCGAACCGCTGCACGGCCTGCGCCGCCAGGTCGCCGTACGGCATGGGGTGGCGCACGACGGCCACGCGCCGGCCGCGCCCGCGCAGCGCCGCCACCACGGCGCGGGTGGTCTGGCTCTTGCCGGCGCCGGTGCGGGCCGCGGTCACGGCGACCACGGGGCGCGTGGACGGCAGCAGCGTGGCGGCGGGACCCAGGAGGCTGAAGTCCGCGCCGGCCGCCAGCGCCGTGGCCGCGCGCTCCATGACGTGGGCATGGCTGACGTCGCTGTAGGCGAACACCACGCGGTCGACGGCGAGGTCGCGGATGAGCGGGACGAGGTCCGACTCCGGGTGGATCGGGATGCCGTCGGGGTAGCCCGGCCCGGCGAGCGCGGCCGGGTAGCGCCGGCCGGCGATGTCGGGGATCTGCGTGGCGGTGAAGGCCACCACCGTCGTGCGCGGGTCGCCGCGGAAGACGACGTTGAAGTTGTGGAAGTCGCGCCCGGCGGCGCCCATGATCAGCACGCGGGCGGGGCGGTCGTGGTCGGGCGTCAAGCGATGGGCTCCTGGTTGGGGGGATGGCGGTGGGCGGGGTCGGCGCGGCGCGCGGGCGGTGTCACAGCACCCGTGCCAGCAGGCCGCCCGCCTCGTACAAGATGTACATCGGAACCATGACCATGAACATGGTGAACGGATCCGGCGTCGGTGTCAAGACGGCGGCCAGGACGGCCATGACGAGCATCGCGTGGCGCCGGTAGCGCGACATCACGCGCGGCGTCAGGATGCCGAGCTTGCTCAGCAGGAACACCACGAGCGGGGTCTGGAAGGCCAGGCCGATGACGAGCAGCAGGTTGGTGAGGAACGAGACGTACGTGCTGATGCGGAGCTGCGTCTTGATGAGCTGCTCGCCGCCGGGCGACAGGCTCTCGCCCGCCAGGAACCCGACCAGGAACCCGATGGTGCGCGGCAGCACCAGGAAGTACCCGAAGGCCATGCCCACCGCGAACAGCAGGCCGGCGCCGGGGAGGAAGAGGAACAGGTAGCGTCGCTCGTGCCGGTGGAGCGCCGGCAGGACGAACGCCACGACCTGGTAGAGGATGACCGGCGAGGCCACCACGAGGCCGAGGACCAGCGAGATGCGGAACCACGTCGTCACCCGTTCGAGCGGCTCGATGGCCTGGAAGGTGCAGTCGGGCTGGCAGATGCCCATCAGGCCGTCCATCACCCTCGCGCTGAACCAGAAGCTGAGGACCATGCCGAGGCCGAGCGCCACGAGGGCGTAGATGATGCGCGTGCGCAGCTCGCGCAGGTGGTCCATCAGCGACATCGCGGGCAGCGCCTCGTCGGGCGCGGCCCCGGGCGCGGCGATGGTTTCGGTCATCGGGCCCCCCCGAGGTCGAACGGCGCGATCCGCCGGGTGAGCCGGTCGACGTCGATCGGCGCGGCGGTCTCGCCGTCGCCGGCGGGCGCGATGCGGTGGCCGTCGTCGGCGACGGCTTCGGGACGACCCTCCGCGGCGGCGCCTTCGTCTGCCGCCGGGGCGTCGGCGCCGCCGGCCGGGGCGGGAGCAGCCTCGACGACGGCGGCGGCGGGCGCCGCGACCGCGGCCTGGACGTCCGCCACGGCGGCCTGGATCGGGGCGGTGACGGCGCCGGCGATCGCGCGGCGCGTGTCGTGGAGCGTGCGCCCGGCGGCCTGCGCGGCGTCGCGGATCTCGGCGGTCGACGTGCCGGACTCGCGGGCGGCGGTCTCGAACTCGCGCATGATCTCGCTGGTGGCGGCCTGGCTGGCCTTGCGCACCTCGCGGACCAGCCGCCCGATCTGCCCGGCGATCTCCGGCAGGCGCTCGGGCCCGAAGAGCACCAGGAACATGATCGCGATGAACATGATCTCCCAGGCGTTGACGTTGAAGGGCATGCGGGCCTCCATCGCCCGACCCGCCGCACGCCGGCCCCAGGCGGGGTGCCGGCCGGCGGGTCGGCGTCACACGGTTGCGTCGACGCGTTCCAGGAAGGCGCGCAGCGCGGCGTTGTACGCGCCGGGCTCCTCGAGGTTGGCCAGGTGGCCCGCGCCGGGGATGGTGACGAGCCCTGCGCCCGGGATGGCGGCGGCCATCGCCGCGGCCTCGGCGGCCGGGACGATGACGTCGTCGGCCCCGGCCACCACCAGCGTCGGCACGGTGATGCCCGCCAGGTCGGGCGTGCTGTCGGGCCGGGCGGACATGGCGCGCAGGGCGTCGGCCACGCCGCGGGCGGGTTGGCGGCGCACCATCGCGTCGACCATCGACCGCACGTCCGCCGGCGCGGCGGGGGTGACGAGCTTGGGCACCATGGCGTCCGCCAGCGGGCCGACGCCGTCGGCCTCGATCGACACGATGCTCTGGTAGCGGCCCGCCCGGGCCGCCTCGCTGTCGGCCGCGGCGCGCGTGCACGTCAGCACCAGCCCGGCGACGCGCGCGCGGTGGCGCCGCCAGAAGGCGAACGCGATGTAGCCGCCCATCGAGAGGCCGTTGACGACGGCGCGGTCGATGCCGAGGTGGTCGAGCAGCGCCGCGAGGTCGTCGGCGTGCCCGTCGAGCGACTCGTGCCCCGCCCCGCCGGTCGCGCCGAAGCCGGCCAGGTCCGGCGCGATCACGCGTCGCGTGGCGGAGAGGGCGTCGAGCTGCGGCAGCCACAGGCTGTGGTCCAGCGGGAAGCCGTGGACGAGGAGCAGCGGCGGTCGGTCGCCGTGGTCGGCGAAGGCCATCGTCCGGCCCGCAAGGGTGGCGTGTCGCATGGGGTGGGTCTCCTCGGGATGGGTTCGCTTCGGGATGGTGTGGGTGCGGTCCGGGGGCGTGGCGGCGTCAGGCGGCCGGCCCGGCGGCGACGGCGGTGGCGATGGCGCGCATGACCAGGCCCCACAGGAACAGCGACGCCGCGCCGAACAGGATGGACTCGAGCCGCGGCGGGACGGCCCGCTGGGGCGTCTCGCGGGTGTAGGTGAAGACGAACGGCCAGATCAGCGCGGCCAGGACGCCGTAGAGGATGTGGACCCAGCGCAGGCTGACGAGGCCTCCGGTCTGGACCAGCAAGACGGCGCCGAGCACGGCCTGGACGATCAGGAGCATCTCGCCGACGACGATGGCGCCGAGGTAGTTGCCGTCGACGCCGCGGTTGCGGGCGAACAGCACGACGGCCCACACGCCCATGACGAACGTGAAGATGGCGGCGGTGACCGACAACCGGCCGTGGACGTCGGCGAGGCTCACGCCAGCGCCTCGGGCAGGGCGTCGAGGAAGGCGATGACGGTCTCGATGCCCTTGTGGAAGTGCTCGACCTCGAACTTCTCGTTGGGGGCGTGCAGGTTGTCGTCGGGCAGCCCGAAGCCGAGCATGACGCTGGAGAGCCCGAGCGCCTCGCCGAGGAGCGCGACGACGGGGATGGACCCGCCCTCGCGGGTGAACACGGGCGCGCGGCCGAACGCGGCCTCGTAGGCGCGGGCGGCGGCGCGCAGGGCGGGGTGCGCCCGGTCGATCATGGCGGGCTGGCCGCCGTGCAGGTTGCGGACCTCGACCTGGATGCCCTCGGGCGCGAGGCTCCGCAGGTGGGCGGCGCACTGCGCGGCGACGGTGTCGGAATCCTGGTCGGGCACGAGGCGCATGCTGAGCTTGGCGAAGGCCTTGGACGGCAGCACGGTCTTGGCGCCGGGGCCGGTGAAGCCGCCCCAGATGCCGTTGGCGTCGAGCGTGGGGCGGGCGCCCATGCGCTCGACGGCGGAGTAGCCGGCCTCGCCCCAGCTGCCGGCGGCGCCGGCGGCGCGGCGGAAGGCGCCGGCGTCGAACGGCGCGGCGGCGAGGCTGGCGCGCTCGGCGTCGTCGAGCGGGCGGACGGGATCGTAGAAGCCGGGGATGGTGACGCGGCCGTCGGCGTCGTGCAGTTGGGCGATCATGGCGCACAGGGCGTTGATGGGGTTGCGCACGGCGCCGCCGAACTGGCCGCTGTGCAGGTCGCGGGGCGGGCCGGTGACCTCGACCTCGAGGTAGCTGAGGCCGCGCAGGGCGTAGACGATGCTGGGCTGGCCGGGCGCGACCATGGCGGTGTCGCTGATGACGGCGACGTCGGCGGCGAGGTCGGCGGCATGGGCGCGCACCCAGGCTTCGAGGTTGGGGCTGCCGATCTCTTCCTCGCCCTCGAACACGTACTTGAGGTTGACGGGCGGGGTGCGGTCGGCGGCGGTGTAGGCGGCGAGGGCTTCGACGTGGGTGAGGGCCTGGCCCTTGTCGTCGGAGGCGCCGCGGGCGTAGAGCGCGCCATCCTTGAGCGTGGGCTCGAACGGGGGCGTGGCCCACAGCTCGACGGGGTCGGGCGGCTGGACGTCGTAGTGGCCGTACACGAGCACGGTGGGGGCGCCCGGTGCGCCGAGCCACTCGCCATAGACGATGGGGTGGCGGGCGGTGGGGTCCACCCGCACGGCCTGGGCGCCGGCGGCGCGCAGGCGGTCGGCGAGCCATTCGGCGGCCCGGGCGACGTCGGCGGCGTGGGCGGGGTCGGTGCTGACGCTCGGGATGCGCACGAAGTCCTGCAGGCGCGCCAGCGCGGCGTCGCGGTCGCGGCGGGCGTGCTCGATGGGGGTCGGGGTGGCGGTGGGGGTCATGGCGGCGGTCGCTCCGTGGTGGTGTCGGCGGGGAGTATAGCACGGGGGGTGGGGTGGGGTTGTGTGGGTGGGGCTGTGGTGGGGTGGAGGCGTGCCGGCGTGCCGGGTGCCCGCGGCTCATGCTTCGGTGAGCGCCGAGCGCGGCCCGATCGGGCGAGCAAGACCGAGTCGCTTACGCCTCGACTGGTCTGGTGGTAAGCGTTCAGCCGCTGATCACCGGTCACGCCAGTAGGGGCGAAGCATCCGCCGAGACGCATACCGCAGCCCGCCACACATCCTCGTCGGCGGATGC
>QEVT01000198.1 GCA_003576755.1 bacterium
CCCGCACCGCCCGACGGGTGGGGCGCGTTCGTCGTCCACGCCGGGGTCGACGGGGCGGTGGTCCCGGCCGGGGCCCCCGGCCACCACCAGGTCGTGCGCGGGGCGCCGCTCGGCGAGGGCAACAGCGTGTTCGTGTCGGTGTCGCCGGCGTGGGACCCCGGCCGGGCGCCCGCCGGCCGCCGGGCGGTGACGATCAGCACCCACACCGCGCTCGCGCCGTGGTGGGATCTGTTCGCGCACGACCGCACGGCCTACGAGCGGCGCAAGGCCGTGTGGGCGGCGCGCGCCCTGGCGGCCGCCGAGGTTGCCTTGCCGGGCCTGCGCGACGCGGCGGCGCTCGTCCTTCCGGGCACGCCGGTGACCTTCGCGCGGTTCACCCGCCGGTCGCGCGGCTGGGTCGGCGGGTTCCCGCAGACGCACCTGGCCCGCTCGCGTGCGCCGCGGGTGGCGCCCGGCGTCTGGATGGTCGGCGACAGCGTGTTCCCCGGCCAGTCGACGGCGGCGACGGCCCTGGGCGGCCTGCGCGTGGCGGCGGCGATCCTCGCGCAGGCCGGCGCGGCGCTCACGTTCGACGCGGCGCCCGCGGAAGGCCGTGCCCCCGGCGGCACGCTCGCGCCGGGCATGTCGACCACGACGTCGGGCGGCGTGACGATCGTGGCGTGACGGGCCTTGCGCACGCCGTGGAGGCGCCGCTGCCGGCCCGTCGCGGGCCGAGCGCAGCGCCGAGCCCACGGCGTGTCGCCGCGATCCACGACCGCCGCACTGCCGGCGGTGTTCGCCCCGCCGGCGCCTGCACGGTGCGCGATCCCGTGCGTTTGCCGTACAATCGTTCGCGGGGCGGCGCGAAGGCCGCCCGTGCCGACCCTGTGCCGCATCTCGTCCCGCGGACGCCCGCGGCGACCGCCACCGGAGTCACGATGACCGGCTTCACCGACGCCCTGCGCCGCGCAGCGCGCGCGCTGCCGTACCTGCCGCGCGGCCTGGCGCTGGCGTGGGGCGCCGCGCCGCGCTGGACGGCGTTGTGGCTCGTGCTCGTGATCCTCCAGGGCGTGCTGCCGGCGTTGACGGTGCTGCTCACGCGGCCGCTCGTCGACACGCTGGCCGCGGCGCTGGGACCCGACCCGGCGGCCATGCGCCCGGCGGCGTGGCTGCTGGCGGCGATGGGCGGGCTGATGGTGCTGGGCGAAGGGCTGCGCGGCGCCGCAGGCTACGTCCGGACGGTCCAGGCCGAGCGCGTGCGCGACCACGTCAGCGCGCTGCTCCAGGCCCAGTCCATGGCCGTGGACCTGGCGTTCTACGACACCCCGGAGTACTTCGACCACCTGCACCGTGCCCGGCGCGAGGCGAACCACCGCCCGCTCGCGCTGCTCGAGGGCACGGGCATGGTGCTCCAGAGCGGCATCACCCTGGCGGCGATGGCGCGTGTGCTCGTGGGCTACGGCTGGTGGCTGCCGCTGGTCCTCGTCGCCAGCACGCTGCCGGCGTGCTGCGTGGTGCTGCGCGCGACGGTGCGCGCCCACGCGTGGCGCCGGCGGACCACCGAGGACGAGCGGCGGACGTGGTACTACGAGTGGCTGATGACCAGCCGCGACACCGCCGCCGAGATGCGGCTGTTCGGGCTGGGCCCGCACTTCCAGGCGCGGTTCCAGGCCCTGCGCGGGCGGCTGCGCGACGAGCGGCTGGCGCTGGCCCGCGACCAGGGCCGGGCCGAGCTGGCGGCCGGCGGAGCGGCGCTGGCGGTCGTCGCCGCGGCGATGGCCTGGATGGTGTGGCGCGCCCGCCACGGCGGCGCGACGCTCGGCGACGTGGCGCTGTTCTACGCTGCGCTGAACCAGGGCCAGGGGCTGGCGCGCGGTCTCCTCGAGAACATCGGCCAGCTCTTCAGCAACAGCCTGTTCCTCAGCGACCTGTTCGAGTTCCTGGCGCTGCCGCCGGCGGGCGGGGCGGCGCTCCCTGCAGTCGCAGCAACGCCTGGGAGTCGCGGCGACGACGAGGGTGCGGGCGGCGCGGCGAACCCGGCGACCACGGGAGCGGAAGCGGGCAGCCGCGCCACCGAGGCCGATGCCGCGCTGCCGCCCGCGCCCGCCGCCGGCCCGCCGCCGACGATCCGGTTCGAGCACGTGACGTTCACGTATCCCAATGCCGCGCGCCCGGTGTTCGACGGCCTCGACCTCGAGATCCCCGGCGGGCGGACGACGGCGATCGTCGGCACCAACGGCGCCGGCAAGACCACGCTGATCAAGCTCGCGTGCCGGTTTTACGACCCACAGGCCGGGCGGATCACCTTCGACGGCGTCGACATCCGCACGCTGGCGCCGGACGACCTGCGGCGCCGCATCGCGGTGCTGTTCCAGTCGCCGATCGCGTTCAACGCGACGGCGCGCGAGAGCGTCGCGCTGGGCGACGTCGACGCGGCGCCGCCCGACGCCGCGATCCACGCGGCCGCCGACGCCGCCGGCGCCGCGGACCTCGTGGCGCGGCTGCCGCTGGGCTACGACACGCCGCTCGGCGTGCACTTCGGCCAGGGCGTCGACCTGAGCGTGGGCGAGTGGCAGCGGATGGCGCTGGCACGGGCCTACCTGCGGCCGGCGCCGGTGCTCGTGCTCGACGAGCCCACGAGCGCGATGGACCCGTGGGCCGAGGCCGCATGGATGGCCCGCTTCCGGGCGCTGGCGACGGGGCGGACCGTGGTGGTGATCACCCATCGCATCAGCACGGCCCGGCACGCCGACCTCGTCCACGTCCTCGACGGCGGGCGGATCGTCGAGTCGGGCACGCACGCGGCGCTGTTGGCGGCGGGGGGCGCGTACGCCCGGCTGTGGGGCGCCGTCGGGGCCGAGGGGGCGCCCTGATCGGCCCCCCCACCGTCGGTCAGCGGCCGTTCGTCGGTCTCGACTCGGCGAGGCCGAGCGACAGCTGCGGGAGGTACACGCGGGCCCCGGCCGCCCCGCCGCCCGCCGCGAGCACGACGATGCCGCTGCCGGTGGCCGCCACGAACGCCCGCCCGGCCGCGTCGACATCGACGCCCCAGGCGCGCTGCGGCGTGGCGTGCTCGGCCAGCGCGACCGGCCGGCGCGGGTCGGAGACGTCGACCAGCGCGACGCGCCCGGCGTCGGCGGGGCCGCCGCCGTCGGCCAGCGCCACCCACGCCCGGTCGCCGGCGGCGGCGACGCCGTAGGCCGCGCCGCCGCCGAAGGTCAGCCCGCCGAGGTCCGTCGGCACGGCCGGGTCGGCGACGTCGACGAGGCGCAGGCCGCCGGTGTTGTCGGCGATGTACAGCCGGTCGGCGGCGTGGTCGATGCCATACGCCCGCACCGCCGTCGGCAGCGCCGCGATCTCGCGGGGCCGCGTGGGGTCGGCGACGTCGAGCACCCGCAGGCCGCCCGGGCCGTCGGCGACGTACAGGGTGCTGCCGTCGAGCGCCAGGTCGCCGGCCCAGCCCGGCGTGTTGAGGTGCCCGATCGCGCGTGGGGCGGCCGGGTCGGCCACGTCGAGGGCCACGACGCCGTACTCGGGATCGGGCCCGTCGAACACGGCCGACCAGTCGCCGACGTACGCGACGGTGCCGCCGACGGCCACGGCCTGGGCGTTGGCGCGGGTCGGCACGGCGCCGAGCTTGCGGGGAGCGGCCGGATCGGAGATGTCGTGGATCTCGAGCCCGGCGCTCCACGCCGCCACGTACAGCCGGTCGCCGGCCACGGCCACGTCGTAGGCCGCGCCGGCGGTGGCGGCCGTGGCGACCAGGCGCGGGTGGGCGGGGTCCGACACGTCGACGACGTGCACGCCGCGGCCGTGGGCCGCCACGTACGCGTGGCGGCCGGCATGGGCGATGTCGAGCGCGGGCGACGCTGCAGGCAGCGCGCCGACGGGCGCGATGGTCGTGCTGGGCGCCGCCCGCGCGGGGAGCGGGCGGGCGGCGGTGGCCAGCGCGGCCGCGGCGGGGATCGTGCCGGCGGCGATGATCACGGCGACGGTGCGCGCGACCGACGGCGGGAGGGAACGGATCAGGGGCATGTGGCGGCCTCCTCGAAGGGGGTGGCGTGGCCGGGGTGCCGGGCCGCGCCGTGTCCGGGCGGGCGGCGAAACGCGGATGCCCAAGGATACCGCTTCGCGCGGGATTGTCGAGGGGACGTGTGCCGTCGCGGCATGGCAGATCGGCGATGAATGCGGCGATACCCGGTCAGTCCAGGTCGGCAGCGTTGGGCCGGGCTGAGCAGATGCGCCGATGACGCTCCGGACGCCGACGATGACCCGGACCCGGCAGGGGCAGGTTCGAAACCTGCCCTGCATGCGTTCGGCAGGAGGGTGACGAGCGGCTGAACAGGCGCAAAAAGCGAAGCACCGCCGCCCCGGGCGGCGGTGCTTCGTGCACGTTCGTTACGGGGCCGCCGGGCGGCGGCCCCGGCGCGCGTCAGCGCAGGTTGAACGCGGTGACGACGTGGAACCGCCCGTCCGGGTCGGTGGCGTAGTAGTCCCATGCGCCGACCTTGTCGGAGGCCTCGGATCGGGCGAAGCGGTAGTAGACCGTGTAGCCGGGCCGCAGCCACACCGTGCCGGCGAACAGGCGCTGCGGGCCACCGTCGCACGGCGTAGTGAAGCACCGGATGTGGTCGTCCACCCACAGCTCCAGCGGGTAGCGGGCGTAGGTGCGGCCGGGGTTGTAGAGCTGCACCCAGAACGCGATGATCTCGCCGCGGCTGTACGTCGTCCGCGGCCGACCATAGCGGTCGGTGGTCCACACGCGCCGCGGGCCGGCGCCGGTGCTGATGGCGGGACCGTTGTCGTCGATCGCGGGGGCGGCGTCCGTCGACGGTGCACGTCCGAGCGACAGGCTGCCGTCGATCGGGCCGGGCATGGCAAAGGGGCCGACGGCGTCGGCCGGGTTGTCGAGCGGCACGGCGTTCTGGAACGCGCCGGCCACCTCGGGGCCTGCGGCGTGCGTCGTCGGCGCGCTCGCAAACGCCACGGCCAGGGAAGCGACCGCCAGCGCGGCCGCCCTCGTCAGGCGGTACGTCCGGGTTGCATCGGGCATTCGGTCGTTCATCGGGTTTGCCTTTCGTCATCGATAAGGAGCGGACGCGCGGCAGAAGCAGGCCTTCGGGTGTGCCGCGTACACCCTTCGATACGTCTGGCCGGTGCCTGGTGTGACCGAGCGGGGTGCGCCGGGGCGGCGGGCGCCCCCGGCCGCCAGCGAGCGACGCCGGCGTCAGCCGCCGATCGCGCGGCGGCCGTCCGGGGCGCGCCGGCGCGCGATGGCCGCCGTGAGCCGCGCCTGACGCTCGCGCGGCACGACGAGGTCGTGATCGGGCCAGCCGCAGCGCTCGATGGCGGCCCACAGCCCGACGGCGTGGCCCTCGATCGCGTCGAGGCGGTCGGGCGCGTCGGTGTGCTCGGCCACCTCGAGGAGCAGCCGCTGGAGCCGGATCTGCACGGCGTAATCGCGGGCGCCGTAGTGCCGGAGCTGCCGGCAGGCCCGGTCCAGCAGGCGCGTGAAGGTCGTCGGGCAGTGCTTGATGACCCACGCGCCCTCGTGCTGCCGCTCGACCTCGTCCTCGTCGAAGTGCTCGGCGGCCAGGAGCAGCAGGTCTTCCATGTGGTCGAGGCACGTCACGGCCGTGCTGGGGTCGTTGATCGCCGGCGAGATGGCGCGCAGGGCGATGTCCACCAGCAGACGCATGCCGTACTCAGGGTCTTGCTCCACCGTCGGCGTCGTGCCGATGGCCAGGGTGTCGCGCAGCTTGTCGACGAAGCGCGGCGCCAGGTTGGCGGCCGTGTAGACCTCGAACACCGTCACGTCGCGCGTGACGAACTCCCCGATGGGCTGCGTGACCTGGATCGCGATGCCCTCGCCGAGGGCCAGGGCGAGCAGCTCGTCGTAGTCCACCGTCTGCAGGTAGCCCGAGTGCGACGCCCGGATCCGCTGGGGCGCGTGCTCCGTCACCACCTGCGGGTCGGTCGCCGCGGGCCGGCGCGCCGCGTGCATGCGCGCGCCGATGGCCTCCGCCGTCTCGCACGCCACGCGGTGGATGACGTTGTTGACCTGGATCATCTGGCTGATGTGCAGCAGCGTCAGGATGAAGGCCAGGAACGCCACCGCGGCGAGCACCATGGCGATCGCCACGCCCACGGTCTGGTCCACGGCCGCGTGCGTGCGCAGCGCGGCAAGGGTGAACAGGCTGTAGGCGGTGGTCCCGAGCGTGAGCCCGGCGCCGGTCTGCACCCATGGGTCGCGCGGGATCCCGCTGACGAGGCGCGGCGAGAACTGGCTGGTGGTGAGCTGCTGCACGACGAGGAGGGCGGAGTACAGGAGCGCCGTGGCGGTCGCCATGATGCTGGCGATGGTGGCCAGGACGGGCTCGGCTTCGGCTTGGATCTGGAGCGGCAGCCAGCCCGCATGCCCGGCGACGGCGGCCTGCACGACGAGGGCGATGGTCACGAGCCCTGCGTTGATGGCCAGCGGGATCCCGATGAGCGCCGTCCAGGCGCGGCACCAGCGGCGGAGGTGGAACCAGGCGTTGTGGAGCCGGTGTCGCATGCGGAGGGGCCCTTACGCGCGATCGCCCCCGCCGTGCTCGCGGCGCGGGCCACGCCGGGGGGCCTGGGTCGCGGGCGGCGCCGTCACGTCGACCTGCCCCGGGCCCACCAGCGCCTCCACCGCGCGCATCAGGCCCACACAGTACCGCGTGCCGTTGTTGGGGAAGTCGAGCGCCACCAGCTCCGTGCCGTTGGGCACCAACAGCGTGAAGCGGTCGCGCCCGGCATAGCCGATCAGCGTGTGGTACACCTGGCCGAGCAGCTGGACGTCGGCCTCGGCGTCGTCGGAGCGCGGGACGCGGATCCGGAGGCGGTACGGCTGCGCGGGGCCGCCGGCCGGGTCCGTGTCGGGGGCCGGGAGCGGCGCGGGCGGGCCGCCCGCGTCCCGCGGCTCCGCGGCGGGTTCCGGGGCCTGGGTGCGGTGGTGCGACGGGCCGCGGGCCGCGACGGCC
>QEVT01000199.1 GCA_003576755.1 bacterium
CGAGGCACGGGCCATGGCCGGCGCGCCTCGGCCGCGCCGCCTCACGCCCGCCGCCGCCCTCGCGCCGCTCGCCGTCGCGTGCGCGCTCGTGTGGTCCGCCGTCCGGGCCCAGGCCGACGGGCTGCTGCACCTCTACCAGCTCGACGTCGGGCAGGGCGACGCGATCCTGGTGGTGTCGCCCAACGGCCGCCGCATGCTGGTCGACGGCGGGCCGGACCCCCGGGCCGTGCTGGACGGCCTCGGGCGGCACCTGCCGCCGTGGGACCGGCGGCTCGACGTCGTCGTGCTGACGCACCCCGACCTCGACCACGTCGGCGGGCTGCCGGCCGTGCTCGAGCGGTACGACGTCGGGTGGGTGCTCGACCCCGACCTGCCGGCCGAGTCGCCGGACGCCGCGTTCTGGTCCGCCACGCGCCATGCCGAGCCGGCGCGGGTGGTGCGCGCGGCGGCCGGGGGGCGGATCGCGCTCGACCCCGAGGCCGGCGTGGCGGCGGACATCCTCTGGCCGCCCGAGCCGCGGCTGGCGGGCGTCGGCGCCGAGGCCAACAACAACGCCGTGGTGCTGCGGCTGGCCTACGGCCGCACGTCGGCGCTGCTCACCGGCGACATCGAGGCGCCGGCGGAGGCGGCGCTGCTGGCGGCCGGCGCCCGCCTCGACGCGCAGGTGCTCAAGGTGGCCCACCACGGCAGCGCGACCTCGACCACCGCCGACTGGCTCGCGGCGGTGCGGCCGGCAATGGCGGTGATCGGGGTGGGCGCCGACAACCGCTACGGCCATCCGGACCCCGGCGTGCTCGAGCGGCTGGACGCGGCCGTCGTGCGCCGGACGGACCGCGACGGCGAGATCGAGGTGCTGAGCGACGGGCGGGCGTGGTGGGTGGTGGGGGGAGGGCAAGAGTGACGACCGGGCCAGGCCGCGCCTTCCACCGCCCGCTCGCCTCGGGTATACTACCCCACGTTCCCCATGGCCAACATCCTCGCCCGCTTCGTCGCCCTCGTCGCCAGCGTCGCCCTGACGGTCGCGCTGGTCGAGGCACTCCTGCACGTCTACCCGCCGCTGATCCCGCTGCCCGTGTTCTACCAGCTTCCCGGCGGCGGCCGGTACCTCCAGTCGCTGGTGTTCGACCAGCCGGTGGAGCTCGGCTTCCGGTACAAGCCCAACCAGGACGTGACGTTCAGCTTCGGGCCCGACGACCCGACGATCCTCCAGAACCAGGCCGAGGACATCGCCCTGCGCGACGACCCCACCGTCTACCGGCTGCGGCTGCAGACCGACGAGAACGGCTTCATCAACCCGTCGCCCACCCGCGAGACGTACGGCATCGTCATGACCGGCGACTCGTTCATGGGGCTGTCGGCCGAGGAGCACTGGGTCGACTGGATCATGTCCGGCACCAGCACGCGGGTGCTCAACCTCGGCATGCCGGGCTGGGGGCCGCAGGCCGAGGCCGCGGCGCTGCGGCGCTACGGGGTGCCCAAGCAGCCGAAGGAGATGCTCCTGGCGTACTTCGAGGGCAACGACCTGTGGGACGCGGCCCAGTACGAGGCGCGCCGCGCGTCGGGGCTGAGCTGGGTGGCGTACGACCTGCGCGGCACGTCGTTCGTCGACCGCCTGGTGCTGCCCAAGCTCGTCCCGTGGGCCGTGCGCCAGGCGCAGCGGCGCTGGGCCGACGACACGGACCGGACGTACCGCTATCCCCGCAACGTCGAGGCGGGCGGGCGGCCGCTGGCGCTGGTGTTCGCCGACCTCTACGTCATGCGGCTGACGACGCCGCGCGCGGACATCGAGGGCTCGCAGAACTTCGCGTGGACGGCGGACGCGCTGCGCGCGGCACGCGACGCGGCCGCGGCGGCGGGCGCGCGGCTGACGGTGGTGTACATCCCGTCCGAGGAGCACGTGTACCTGCCGCTGATCCAGGGCACGCCGCACGTCGAGGCCATCCTGCCGGGGCTCTTCACCGTCCGCGTCGGGCCCGACGGGCTCCTCGGCGACAGCGCCACGCCGGTGGACGCCCCGACCCTCTACGCCCACCTCGACGACCAGCGCCAGGCCGTGCTGGCGCTCCTGGCGCGCGAGGGCATCCCGGCGGTGGACTTGACGCCGGCGTTCGCGGCGCGCGCCGCCGCAGGCGAGGCGCTGTACAACTACGCCGACACCCACTGGAACGCCGCCGGCCACAAGCTGGCGGCGCAGGCCGTGTCGGACCACCTCAACGGGGTCGCCGCCGCGCCGGCCCCGTGACGCCCGTCACCCCCACACCACCCCTCCCACCGACACCCACGACGTCCGCGCGTCGTCGGCCGGGCAGCGCTCGTAGCCGACCGCCTCGCCCCGCACGCCCGGCCCCATGAACCGCAGCGCCAGGTAGCCCGGCGGCAGGCCGCACACGTTGTGCGCGTCGCCCGCCTCGGCGATCGTCGCGAAGAACCCGTCGGCGTCGCCGTCGCACAGCCGGCCCAGCACGCCGTCGTCGGCCGCCTGCACCGCGCCCCATGCGGCGTCGTCGACCGGCGCCCCGCCGAAGGCCGGGCCGACGTGCGACAGGTCGCCCGACACGACGACCGCGTGGTCGGCGCCGGCGGTGACGGCGTCCAGGGCGGCCAGCAGGCGCTCGAAGGCCGGCTCGTCGCGCGGGTCGGCGTCGCCCGCCACGAACCGGCCGAACCCGCCGCACAGGATCGGGACGACCGTGCACGGCTTGCCGCCCCGCAGGTGGTGCAGCCAGACCGCGACGAGCTCGATGGCGTGCTCGTCGCGGTGCCGCAGCTCGCCCCCGAAGGCGCGGTCCGGCCCGAGCGCGGCGGCCAGGGCGTCGACCGCGGCGCGGTCGGTCGGGAGCACGCCGTACGGCGTCGCGTAGTGCTGCCGGGTCAGCGTGATGCGCCCCGGCTCGCCGAAGTGGTCGGTGCCGAAGATCACGAAGCGGTCGACGTCGTTGGCCAGCGCCGCCGCGCGCTTCCAGACGCGGGCGTACACCGGGCCGCCGCGCGCATAGTCGATGTGCGGGCTGAACAGCCCGCGCCCGGCCGTGGCCGGCCGGACGTCGGGCTCGGCGCGGAGATAGCCGTCGAGCACGCCGCGCAGCGCGTCCGGCGCCGCGGGGTACACCGCCTCGGCCATGGCCGGCGACCGGAACGGCGCCGCGCGGTACTGGTCGAGCGCCCGGAGCTCGGCCTCGCGCGACCGGTCGTTGTCCAGGAGGCACGCGTCGTTGAGGGCGGCGAGCAAGGTGTCGATGATGTCGATGTCGGCCCGCAGCCCGAAGTGGCGCGCCAGCGCCTCGCTCATGGCGGCGCGCGGGAACGTCCCGTCGCACAGCACGAGCACCAGCGCCAGGTCGCGCGGCACCACGACGGTGCGCCGGCTGAGGCGCAGCGGATCGCGCAGCAGGACCGACGGGCGCCCACCGTGGACGATGGGGTGCGCCTCGACGGGGCGAAGCTTGGGAAAGTCGAAGTCGCTGGCAAACACCGTGCTGGTCTCCCCCGCCGGACCGGGCGGGCCCGGCTGCATGCATCACACGTCGATGCGTTCCGACTCGCGCGCCACGCCGCAGCCGGCCGCCGCGAGGCGGCGCAGCGCCTCGGGCTCGCCCGCGAGCAGCGGGTTGGTGTGGTTCAGGTGGATGAACCGGACGCGGGACCGGATGGCGGGGGTGGAGGGGGCCAGGCGCTCCAGCGTCGACGATATTAACGGGTGCGGCACGTCCGAGATACGCCGCCCCCCGAGCTCCCCGGGCCCCCAGAACGTGCCGTCGACCAGCGCGACGTCGACGCCCGCCAGGACGGCCTCGATCGACATGCCCCAGGCATCCCACGCCTCCCAGCCGTCGATGTCCGGGAGGTATAACACCGAGCGGCGCGGCCCGGTGAGCCTGAAGCCCACGGTCTCGCTGTGCTCGTCGCGATGCGGCACGCGCACCGGCGCGGCGGTGACGCCGGGCGCCAGCGGGACCGGGCGGTGCTCCTCCAGGAGGCGGAGATCCACGTGCCCATGCGCCACGAGGTCTGCCCACGGCTGGTTGGCGCCGAGGAAGGCCGCCAGGCGCGGCATGGCGTACACCGGCACCCGCCGCGCCCCGATGGCCTCGCGGCCGAGGTGCAGCAGGCCGGTGTAGTGGCCGAGGTGGGCGTGGGTGAGCAGGATGCCGTCGAGGCCCGGGACTCCCGTCGGCGGGGCGGCGTCGTCGAGCATCCGGAGCTGTGCCCGGAAGTCCGGGGTGGCGTCGACCAGCCAGCGTGCGCCCGACGCCGGGTCCACCACCCCGATGCACGCCGCGTGCCGCCGCCGGGCCGGGTCCGCCCAGGCCGGCGCGCAGCACGGCCCCCGACAGCCTGCCTGGGGATAGCCGGCGTCCTGGGCGATGCCGAGCACCACGACGAACGGGCCACCGGCGACCGGCGGCGATCCCGGCGCGGAGGCGGTCGGCGGCGGGGGGTCGAGGTGCGTGCTGACCGGCGGATCGGCGTTCATGGCCGGCCGAGCGCGCGGCGCGCGGGACGGAAGTTGCACGTCCGACGGGTCGGGGGTACCCTAGCCCGGCCTGCCGACGGACCGGGCGACACCGGTCGATTCCCGGGCCGTGGCCACGCTCCGCACGGGTCTACCCACAGGAGTGTCTGCGATGGGCGCATGGCGCACGATTTTACGACGCGGCACGCCGAACGGCACATCCGACGCCCGCACGGTCTGGGTGATCTACACGGTGTGGCTCATCGCGTTCCTGTTCAAGCACGCCGGGGCCGCGTGGGACATCGCCTGGCACTTCCGCTACCTCCGCGACGACCTCGCCCCGCCGCACCTCCTCAACACCGTCGGCACCGTCGTCGCGTTCGGCCTGCTCGTCGTGCAGTCGTGGACCGGCCGCGCCGTCGAGATCGTCGGGCTGCGGCTCCTCCAGGCCGGGTGGATCATCTTCCTCGTCGGGATCCCGCTCGACGCGCTCAACCACCGGCTGTTCGGCCTGGACATGACCACCTGGAGCGCCACGCACATGCTGCTGTATTGCGGCACGACGCTCATGCTCGTCGGCGTGCTGCGCAGCTGGTTCCGGCTGGCACCGCGCGGGCCGGCCGCCTCGGCCTACGCCCTCGCGATCTGGGTGCTGCTGCTCGACGACGTGCTGTTCCCGCTGGGCCAGCAGGAGTACGGCGTGCGTGCCGTGGCCGACTACCTCGCGGGCCGCACCACGGCCGATCCCGAGCTCGTGGCGCTGGCCGGCGCCGAGGTCAGTCGGTTCGCCTACACGGCGATCCCGACGTGGGTGTATCCGCTGTGGATGGTGGTGATGGGGTCGCTGCTGCTCGTCGCTGCGCGCCGCATCCAGGGCCTGCGCTGGACCGCGACCGCGGTCGCCGCCGGGTACCTGGCGGCGCGCGGGCTCGGCTTCGCGGTGTTCACCACCAACGGGTACTCGCCGTCGTTCGTGCCGGTCATGCTCCTCGGGGCCGCCGCCGTCGTCGACGTGGCGGTCTGGCGCGCCTGGCGGCCGGGGCCGACCGTGGCGGCCCTGATCGCGGCGTACTACGTCGGGGCGGAGCTCGTCGGCCGGTTCACGCTGATGCCGGCCTTCGACTGGGAGACGGCGCCGCTGGCCGGCGTGCTGCTCTGGGCGGTGCTGGCGGGCTGGGAGCGCGGGTGGCTGCACCTGCCCGAGCCGCAACGGTGGCGCTGGCAGGCCCGCTGACGCCCCGACGGGCCCGCGGGCGCCCGACGGTCCGCGGCGCGCGCGCCGCCTGATCGCCCGTAACGGTCGGCGCGGGCGCGGGGTTATCGTGGCCACCGGCGGCACGGCAGGTGCCGGCGCGGCCGGCCGGGTCCACGCCTCGGGAGGAGACAGAAACCACCATGCGCGCGCGCGTCCCCCTCGCGGTGCTCGTGCCCGCCGTCGTCGCCGGTGGCCTGGGCGGGAGCACCGCCGTCGTGCACGCCACCGCCATGCGGCAGGCCGCCGCCATCGCCTACGCCCATGCCGAGACGTGGGCGAGCCAGCCGCCGCCGCTCTTCGCGCCGCTCGACTGGCCGGCAGGGCACGTGGCCGGCGGCGTGGGGTTCGACGCGGCCGGCGGGCGCGTGCTCGTCACCGACCTCACCGATCACGCGGTGCGGGTCTACGCCGCGGACGGGGCGTTCGTCACGGCCGTCGGCCGGCGCGGGTTCGGCCCGGGGCAGCTCAACGCGCCGCGCGACGCCGACGCGCTCCCCGGCGGCGACCTCGTGGTCAGCGACACCGACAACCACCGGGTGCAGGTGCTCCGCGCCGACGGCTCCCCGGTCGCGAGCTGGCCGGTCAACGTGCCCCAGGGCATCGCCGTGGTCCGCGACTGGATCTACGTCGTCTCGCGCGGCGACCGGAAGGTCTACGCGTTCACGTCCACCGGCGTGCTGCAGCGGACCCTCGACCTGGCGTCCCGCGCCACCGCCCCCGAAGGGCTGGCCTACCGCGGCGACGTGGCCGGGGCCGCCACCCCGCCGTACGCGGCGCTGGCGGTGTCCGACCCGGTCGCGGGCGCCGTGCTCGGCGCCCGCGACGGCAGCAACCAGGTCGTCCCGCTGCTCGGCGGCGTGGCGGGCGTGCGGGCGGCGGCCCCGTGGTCGGACCCGGCGGCCCAGTTGTGGCTCGCCGCCGCCGGCGCCGGCGTCGCCGTGATCCGCGCGAGCGGCGAGGTCATCGCCACCCTGCCATTCGACGGCGCGTCCGACGTGGCCGTGGCGCCCGACGGCCGGGTGTTCGCCGCTGTCGGCGCCGCGGGCGCGATCGTGGTCCCCGACTTGCCCTACGTGATCGGCAAGGACGCCGACACCTTCGGACGCCTGCTCGGGCCGCGGCGGATCGCGGCCGGGGACGCCGTCGCCATCGCCGACGGCGCCCCGCGCCTTCAGCTCTGGTCGCGGGCCGGCCGGCCCGAGCGCGACGTCCGCTTCGTCCTCGCCGGCGCCGGCACGTGGCGG
>QEVT01000200.1 GCA_003576755.1 bacterium
GCGCCGCCGCGGGCCGCGGGCCGCCCCTCGACGAGGTGCGGCGGGATGTCGGACAGGAACCGCGACGGCGCGCTGACCTCGCTGGTGCCGTAGAGCGTGCGCCGGAACGTGTGCAGCAGGTAGAGCTTCTCGCGCGCCCGCGTCAGCCCGACGTAGAACAGGCGGCGCTCCTCGGCCAGGCCCTCGGCGTCGTCGGCGGCGCGGGCGTGCGGCAGGCGGTCCTCCTCGACGCCGGTGATGAACACCACGGCGAACTCCAGGCCCTTGGCCGCGTGCAGCGTGAGCAGCGTCACGCGCGCGCCCGCCCGGCCGTCGAGGCTGTCGACGTCGCTGACCAGCGCCACCGACTCGAGGAACGCCGCGAGCCCGTCGCCGGGCGCCAGGCTCTCGAAGTCGAGGGCCACGCCGCGCAGCTCGCGCACGTTCTCCCAGCGCTCCTCGCCCTCGTCGGTGCCGTCGCGGAGCCAGGCCGCGTAGCCGCCGGCCTCGAGCACCTGCTCGAGGAGCTGCGGCACCGGCAGGGTGGCGCGCGCGGCCATGAGGCCGGCCATGATGTCGTGGAACCGCACGAGGGCGTTGCGGGTGCGGCCGTCGAGCGCCGGCGCGCCCGCGGGGTGGGCGTCGCGATCGGTCTCGGAGGCGATGTAGCCCAGCGTGTCCCACAGCGTCGCCCCGAGCGCGCGCGCCCAGTCGACGAGCGCCGCCCAGGCCTTGGGCCCGATGTTGCGCGGCGGCACGTTGACGATGCGCTCGAGGGCGATCACGTCCATCGGGTTGTGGACGAAGCGCAGGTAGGCCAGCACGTCGCGGATCTCGCGCCGGTCGTAGAAGCGCGTGCCGCCGACGAGCTGGTAGGGCACGCGCCAGCGCACGAACGCATCCTCGATGGCGCGCGACTGCGCGTTCGTGCGGTACATCACCGCGAAGTCGGCGTAGCTCGCCCCGGCCGCGACCCGGCGCTCGATCTCGCGCACGATGTAGGTCGCCTCCTCGGTCTCGTCGTAGCACTCGAACACCGTCACCTCGGTGCCGCCGCCGGACTCGGTCCACAGCGCCTTGCGCGTGCGGTGCGCGTTGCGGTCGATGATGGCCTGCGCCGCGTCGAGGATGGTCTGCGTCGAGCGGTAGTTCTGCTCGAGGAGGATCGTCCGGCAGCCCGGGAAGTCCTGGCGGAAGCGCTGGATGTTGCGCCAGTCGGCGCCGCGCCAGCGGTAGATGCTCTGGTCCTCGTCGCCGACGACGAACAGGTTGTGCGGCGCCTCCGGCGTGTCGGCGGCCGCCAGGGCCTTGAGGAGCGCATACTGCGCGGTGTTGGTGTCCTGGAACTCGTCGACCATCAGGAACGGGTAGCGCTCCTGGTAGCGGGCGCGCACCGCGGCGTCGTCGCGCATCAGGCACGCCGTCTCGAGCAGGAGGTCGTCGAAGTCCAGCGCGTTGCTCTCGCGCAGCCCGGCCTGGTAGCGGTGGTAGACCCGGCCGGCCACCTCGTGCCAGTACGACTGCGCCACGTAGTCGGCCGGCCGGATCAGCTCGTTCTTGGCGTTGGAGATGGCGCCGAGGATGGCGTTGGCGCGGTAGGTCTTGGGGTCGAGGTTGAGGGCCTCGAGGGCGTTGCGCACCACCTTGAGCTGGTCGTCGGTGTCGAAGATCACGAAGTTGGCGTCGAAGCCCAACGCCTGCCCCGCCTCGCGGCGCAGGATGCGGGCGCAGATGGCGTGGAAGGTGCCGGCCGTGAGGCGCTCGACCGCCGGCCGGCCGATGAGCGCCACCAGGCGTTCGGTCATCTCGCGCGCGGCCTTGTTGGTGAACGTGACCGCGAGGATGTGCCACGGCGGCACGCCGGCCACGCCCACCAGCCACGCGACGCGATGGGTCAGGACGCGCGTCTTGCCCGATCCGGGCCCGGCCAGGACCAAGACGGGGCCCTCGATGGCCTGGACGGCCTCGCGCTGGCGGTCGTTGAGGCCGTGGAGCAGGGTGGCGGGGTCGAGCGGGGCGTGCACGGCGATCATTGTAGCACGGGTGTTCCGCGCGGTCCGGCGAGATGGGCCGGGAGGCCGGCGCGGCGCGCGGGCCGGGGGCCTGACGCGCGATGCGGCGGCGTCATGCACGCACTCGGTCTTGCCCGAGTGGGCGCCGCACCGTCGATGGGGGCACGGGCGCAGTGCTACAATCACGGTGATCATCGAGGAGCCAACCATGACCGCTGTCCATGCCCCTTTGAGCTCGTCTGTGAAGCCCACATCGACCGCCTCGCCGGATACACCCGACATGCGCGGTGCGGCCCGCGATGTTGTCTTGCGGGCCATCCGCCGCCCATTCTCGGTCGACGACTACCACCAAATGGGCGAGGTGGGTGTGTTGGGCGAAGGCGAGCGGACGGAGCTGCTCAACGGAGAGGTGGTGACCAAGATGCCCATCAGCAGTCGACATGCGGGATGCGTGTTGTGGCTGCTTGAAGCGCTGGCGTCGCGGCTGTATGGTCGCGCGCTCGTCAGTGTCCAAAACCCGATCCGGCTCACGCAGCATTCCGAGCCCGAGCCGGACATCGCCATCCTGCGCCCGCGCGACGACAGCTACCGCCGCTCTCATCCCGAGCCGGCCGACGTGCTGCTCGTCGTCGAGGTCGCCGACACTTCGCTTGCCGTCGATCGCAGTGTCAAGGCGCCGCTCTATGCCGCGGCAGACATCCCGGAGCTGTGGATCGTCGACTTGGCCGGCGACGGCGTGGAGGTGTATCGCTCACCGGGGGAAAGCGGGTACGGGATGATGGACCGGGTCGGACGGGGCGGGGAGCTGCAGCTGGCAGCGTTTGGCGATGTGGTCCTATCAGTGGACGCGGTGTTGGGGGAGGGTGAGGTGCGGTAGTGGTGGTGGTTCTCGGGCAGACAATGGCCGCTGCCCGCAGCGATCGAACACAGTGCTCCGGCACGGTCATCGGTTGTGGCGCGTGCGGCTGGTGCGACATCGGGATCTGCTAGGGCGAACCTCCTGGAAGACACGGATGCAACCACCCACACGCTTTATCCAGTCGAGGTAGATGCAAGGTCATGCTCGTACGCCAAACGCCGTCCTTGAAGACGCGGACGCCTCGAACGGTGGCCACCCAGACGGCCCCGCCGGCATCGACCGCGAGATCGGTGACTTGATCGCCCATCGGGCTGTTGGCTTGGGTGAAGTGCTGCGTCCACCGGCCGGCGGATCGTGCGGCCAGCTCGCCGGCGGTCGATGCCGCCCACAGTGTGCCGTCGGGTGCGTAGGCCGCGGCGGCCAGGAATCGTCCCCGTGCGTCATCGCGGAAGAGAGGACTGGCACCGAGATCATTTGACTGCCAGGTCGACCGGGAGCCCGCGACTTCGGCGACCACCGGCCGGGGGTCGGTGGCCAACGGCTCGATCCACGTGAACATCGCCACATCGCCATCGGGCCTGACCGCCGAGGCCGAGACAAAGCCCGCATTGCGTTCGCCAGTCTCGGGATCGACACCCAGCCCGGGCAGGACGCGTGAGGCTGTAGCAGGCAGCAGGAACACGGACTTGGTGCCGACCGCCGCGAACGTGCCATCCCCGAAAGCCTCGAAGCGCACGGCGGGTGCGTTGATGCCGTTGAGTTCGGCAGGGACGTCCACCGAGACTTCGCGGATCAGGTCCCCGTCGACGCTGAATCCGGCGAACCCGCTGTCATCGCATGCGCCGCCAAGTGAACAGTCGCCCAGGGCATGATAGGGCACCCAGGCATTGCCGGAGTCATCGACAACGACGCGCTCCTCGTAGTTCATGGCACCGCCGGGATAGGCGTGATCCTCGGCTACAGTGATCCATTCGCCGCCATCGTGATAGGCGGGCCCGACCCAGACGTTGCCTCTGGCATCCACGGCCCAGAAGTCCGGCAACGTGCCGATGGTTGTGACGAGTGCGCGACTGGTCTCCACGACGGCACGAAGACCACCAAAGGTGCGGCGGCGACCGCCGGAATCCAGCGAAATCACGCGGTCCCTGCCGCCGACGCGATCGACGACACGGAACCAAACGGTGCCGAGCCGGTCGATGGCCATGAAGCGGATCGAGCCCGACGGCAGCAGCGGGCCCGAAGCCGAGATCACGCTCGCGCCGCCGTGTGCGATGCGATCGGATCGATTCGTGTCCGCGAACTGCAGGAGCGCCGCCGTCAGTCCAATCGCGGTTACGAGCACGGCTGCCGGCTTGGTCGTCAGGTTGCCCGGATTCGACTTCGTCATGTTGGCTCTCCTCACCCTGCCCTGGCATGATCGGCGTGCATCACGGCCTCCCCGCCCAGCGGGCGTCGACATCCAGCCAGGCGCTGTCGTACCACCAGTACCAGAGGGCGGCGGCGCTGTACCACCTGGCCCGGTGCGCGATCGTCGCCGGCACGGTCTCGCCCATGCGCCACGGCAGCGGCGCGCGCTGGTCGCCGTCGCCCGCGGCGCAGCTCCCGTTCTCGGCGTCGGGGATGTACCCCACTCCGCCTTCGCCGAAGTGTCGCACGACGCCTCCAACCAGCCGATGCATCTCGTCGTACCACGGCCGAAGCACCTGCTCGCGTTGTGCCGCGTAGGCAGCTTCCAGTCCCTCCGGCGCCGTTTCCGCCAGCCGCGCAGCCGCCAGACGCATGAACGCGCCTCCGCCCTGCAAGAGCAGCCCGTACGCCCCGAACCCGCCCTCGGTGACGAGGAACGGCTGTGAGGTTGCCGCGCCGTACAGTTGCAGTCGCCCGAACGCCAGCCCGCCACGTGGCCGGCAGTCGTCGTCGCCGTCGGCGACCACGGCGTCGGCGATCATCGCCCCGTCGCCGCGCCACAGGTGGCGCATGGCGGGCGGCACGCTTGGGTCGTCGGGGTCGTAGAACAGCGGCTGACGCCGGATGCCGGGCGGGTTGGGCGCGTTGACGGCGCTGAACGCAAAGCAGGCGGGGTCGACGGGGTCGGCTACCCCCTGGCAGCGGTAAAACGTCGACTGCAAGAGCCAGACCCAGGCCTCGAACTCGTCGGGGTGGTTGCGGTGGTGGTTGTCGTAGAGCGACGGGCTGAGCCAAGGGTCGACCTTGCTGACTGTCACGTCGTCGGTGTCCTCGACCTTGTCGCCGAGGACGAAGCTGCCCAGGGCGGCGCCGTAGAGCGGATTGGGACCGGGGACGTGGTTCTCGATGCCGCCGGGGTATTCGACGCCGATGTCGGACCACGTATCGCCGCGGATCGCGGTGCGGCCGGGCAAGGTGTCGGTCTCTCCGAGGCTGGGGCGACCGTTCTGTGACTCGCCGTCGTGGCGGGCGCCGGAGAGGGTGCGGATGGCGATGGGGCGGCCTTCGGGCTGGTTGAAGGTCCATTCGAGGTCGTCCTGCCGCCCGTCGCCGCCGTGGAACCCGGCGACGCCATAGCCGAGGCGGTCCGTGACGGCCCGGTAGGCGCCGGGCGGGAGCTTGCCTGCGGGCGTTTCAGGTCCGCTGCCTGCGGCGATCTGCTCGACGATGCGCAGGCCGGCGCGGGCGCCGACGTAGGTGCCGAGCCACTCTTCGGCGATGGAGCCGAGGTTGGTCTCGCCGCAGCCCAGGGCGGTGGGGAAGGTGGCGCGGGTGGCGCAGTTGCCCTTGCCGAAGTAGTCGCCGAAGGGTGACTTGTCGCCGCCGAGGCTCTCGCGGCGGGCGAGCCGGACGCAGCGGTCCCAGTTGGGCGTACCGACGTCGAAGCTGGCGCGGCACCAGGACTCGCCGGGGAGGGCGTAGTCGGCGTCGAACCAGAGGCCGTCGTAGGGCGGTTGCACCATGGCGGCGGGGCGGAGGCTGCGGAAGCGCTGGCCGAAGTAGGTGAAGTGATCGGTGCCGGCGAGGGGGCCGTCGCGGGTGGCCGCAGTGTCGAAAGTGGTCTGGCTGCCGAGCGCGGCCTTGCCGGCGGTGCGGGGGCCATCCGGCTGGGGGACGACCCACTCCCACCAGATGCGCTGGCCGAGGCCATTGACGATGGCCAGGGCGGCGCGGCGATGGTCGGGATTGCGCCAGATGCCGAGCTCCTCGAGGATCTGGGCGGTGCGGGCGTAGGGGGCCAGGAGCCAGCCGGCGGAGCGGGTGAACGCGGCCTGGAACGCGGGGTCGGTGTGGGAGTCGACGAGCATGGCCAACAGGAGGGTGCGCATGTGGGCCTCGTAGGCCTGGATCATGCGCTGGTGGTAGAGCTTGTAGTCGCGGGGCTCGCGGCCGGAGGTGGGGGTGTAGGGGCCGGCGATGGGTGCGTCGAAGTCGTGCACGAAGGCGTGGTAGAGGGCGTACTGGCCGGCGAGCTGGACGAGGCTGTCGTTGTGGTAGTAGGCGCGATCGCCAGGGCCGGGGCGGAAGAGCGAGAGGCCGCCCTGGTAGCCGGGGAGTGACTGGGAGAGGGCGAGGCGGGCGCCGGTGCAGTCGACGAACTGTTCGGGGGTGGTGGCGGCATGGCAGGATGGCGAGGGGGCGGGCGAGCTGGCGGTGCCGGAGGTGTACGCCGCCAGGGCCTCCCATAGGATGTCGGGGTCTTTGGCGGCGGGCGCCTTGTCGCTTTCGCGGATGGGGGCGAGGAGGTTGCCGTCGGCGCCGGGGCTGTGGGGGAGCGGCGCCTCGCGGTCGTAGTAGCGCGCGACGAGGTTGCGGATGGCGGGGACGAGGGTGGGGCCGGGCCAGAGGGGTGGGGTCGGCGTGGGTGAACCCGGGGTGGTGGTCGGCGTGGGAGTGAAGGTAGTGGTCGGTGTGGGAGTTAAGGTAGTGGTCGGTGTGGGAGAGCGAGGGGTAGTGGTAGGCGTGGAAGAGATAGTGGGACGGGAAGCCGGGTGGCGGGCAATCAGCAGGCCACCATCCCCGTCCGCAACGTAGGCCGTGTCGCCGCTGACATGGACGCCGTAGGCATTACCGGGAGTGTCCAGCCACCCCATCTCGCGCGGCGGTAGGCCGTGCTGCCGCTAACGTGGACACCGCGGGCATTACCGGTAGTGTCCAGCCACCCCATCTCGCGTGGCGCGTCGGAACTAGATACATCGATCACCTGCAGACCCGCATCCCAGTCTGCAACGTAGGCCGTGCTGCCGCTAACGTGGACGCCTGTGGCATTACCGGGAGTGTTCAGCCACCCCATCTCCCGTGGCGCGTAGGGGTTGGACACGTCGATCACCCGCAGGCCACCATCCCCGTCCGCAACGTAGGCCGTGTCGCCGCTGACATGGACGCCGTAGGCATTACCGGGAGTGTCCAGCCACCCCATCTCGCGCGGCG
>QEVT01000201.1 GCA_003576755.1 bacterium
TTGGGTCCGGGCCGGCGTCCCCGCGCGGCGCGCGGGCGGTCGGCACCGCGCCGCCGACGGGATGCGCCACGGTCATGCCCGGCCCCCGCGAGACGCGACGGGCGCTCGCCAGCTCACGCGGGGCCCTCGAGGACCCGCCGCAGCGCGTCGAAGAGCGCCGGGATCGGGGCCGGGTACGGGTGCCACAGCGCGAACGCCGGCCGGCCGGCCAGCGTCGCGTCGAGCAGCGCCCGCCGGCGGGCCTCGGCGTCGGCCAGCCCGTCGACCGCGGCGTCGGGGAAGGCGAAGCGGTACTTGAGGGCGTGCTCGGCCAGCGGCAGCGCCTCGTAGGCCAGCGAGTGCGCCATGCGGGCGGCGACCTCGGCCCCGCTCACCGGCGACACCACGGTCTCGGGCGCCGCATGGCTCCCGACGAGCACGACGACGTCCAGCGGGGCCTCGCGGCAGGTGGCGTCGCCGAAGAGCCGCCGGGGCGGCACCTGCACGTTGCGCTGCTGGTGCGCCAGCGCGCGCGCGCGCCGCGCCAGGCGGCCCACGGGCGTGCGCCCGATGGGCCCCGACCCCAGCCCCGCCAGGCCTGCCTCGGCGAGCCGCGTCCCGGCCAGCCGGAGCCGGTCGGGCCGCCCCAGCCGCCCGCGCACGGCCGGCAGGTCGCCGAGGTGCCAATCCCACACCCGGATCGGCTCCGGCACGCCGACCATGCGCCCGTTGACGGGCTCGATGTACACCCACTCGTCGCCGACGTAGGCCGCACCGTGGGCGGCGAACGCCAGCAGCAGCTCGGTCTTGCCGCCCTTGGCCCAGCCGGTGGCCAGCACGCTGCGCCCGCGCCACACGAAGGCCGTGGCGTGCAGCGCCAGCACGCCCTTCTCGACGAGCACGTGGTTGAGGATCGGGATCAGGAGCGGCACCGCCGCGAGCCCGCGCTCGCACACGATCTCGCCGCCCGCCAGCCGGTCGAAGGGGATGCGCACGCGCACCGACGTCTTGTGCCTGCCGCGCAGCACGACGAATGCGTCGCCCGCGAACCCGGCATCGTCGACGCCGAGCAGCCGCAGCGTCCCGGCCAGCGGCAGATGGTCGACGAAGCGCACGACGACGTCTGCCGGTCGGTCGAGCGGCATGGCCGCCTGGAGCGGGCCAAGCTGCCGCGCCACGACACGCACGTCGGCCGGTCGCGCGTCGAAGAGCCGCACCACGGCGAGGCCATGCAGGTCGAAGTCGACCGTCTGCCCGGCGCCGCTCATGCCGCCGCCGGCCCGCCGCGGCGCGGCTCCCAACGCTCGATCCGCGTGCCGCGCAGCAGATTGGACACCGCCGCCAGCGCGGCGAGGTTGACCATGCAAAAGTAGAACGGCCAGCTGAACAGCTTCCGCCGCCCGACGGCCCCGTCGCGCCCGGCGGCACCGATCATCGCGAGCGTCAGCCCCACGACCTCGGCCACCGTGACGGCGCGGTAGAGCCAGCCCGCGGACCAAAGCAGCGGCCCGGTGACCGCGACGACGAGCAGCGGGAACACCTGCAGCCGCCGCAGCACCTTGTGCGACAGCAGCTGGAGCGCATAGAAGCCGTGCCGGCGCGGGTCGAGCAGCGCCCGCCGTTCCCACACGCCGCGCAGCCCACGGGTCATGATGCGCACCTTGCGCCCGAACTCCAGGCCGCTGCCGGCCGCCACCGGCTCGTACGCCACGGCGTCGGGCGCGAACACCAGGCGGTACCCCTGGGCGATGACCGACGTCGACACGGCGAAGTCGTCGGTGACGCCGGCCGGGACGCCCTGGAAGAGCGGCCGGCGGATCGCGTAGATGGCGCCCGTCGCCGAGATGGTGCTGCCCGCGTCGCTCTCGAGCCGCTTGAGCCAGCGGTCGACGCTCCAATAGCCGGCCTCACCGGTGCCGGCGGCGTGCAGCGCGGCCGCCTTGCGGTAGCGCTGGTCGCCGGCCACGCCGCCGACCGCCGGGTCCGCCAGCGGGCGCACGAGCCGGCGCACGGCATCGGGGGCGAACGCGGTGTTGGCGTCGGTGAACACCAGCACCTCGCCCGTCGCGGCGGCCACCGCCGCCTCGAGCGCCGCCGCCTTGCCCACGCGTGGCAGCGCCAGCACGCGTACGCCCGGCCAAGCCCGTTCGCGCGCGATGGCGTCGGTGCCGTCGGTGGACCCGTCGGAGGCCACGACGACCTCGAGGCGGTCGGGCGGGTAGTCCAGCGCCCGGAGGTTCGCCAGGCGGTCGCCGATGTGCGCGGCCTCGTCGTGCGCCGCGACGATCACGCTGACCGGCGGCGTGATGTCCGCGGTGCGCGGCGGCCGCGGTCGCCAGCGGGCGCGGGCCACGACGAGCAGCGGGAAGAGCACGTAGGTGTACGCCACGAGCGCCAGGGCGCCCAGGAACGCGGCCTCAAGGATGTTCAACTGCGGTTCACCAAAATGGGGTTGTCATCACGAGAAGGGATAAGGGCCCTCGGCCGCCGAAATGGGTGGCCGCCGAAGGGTTCGGCACGATCGTGCCTCGGATCCAGCGAGCGATCCGCAAGACCCGCCCGGACCGTGCCGGGCGCGCCGCGGCGTGCCCGGCATGCCCGCGTTCACCTCACGCGGCGCGCCGCCCCGGAACGTCCGGGCCCGGCACGAACACCGAGGCGTCGGCGTGCGCTGCATATAGGACGAACAGCGACCACCAACGGCTACTCGGTGTTTCGCCCGCAGAGAGGCGGCCCGCCTCCGCAACCGCGCGGTCGAGCAGGAAGAGCGGGAACAGCACCGGCGCGGCGGTCGACGGCACATGCATCGCCCGCAGGTAGCGGTCGACGTACTCCACCACCAACGCCGACAGGCTCGTGCGGGCCAGGAAGGCCCGGGTGAATGCGTCGGCGGGCACGGCGGCGCGGCGCTCGGTCACCGGCAGCGCGTCGGCCAGCTCGACCACGAACTGGAACACGTCGTCGAACGGCGTCGCGCGTTCCGCGGCCCGCTCCCAGCCGATCACCCCCAGCCGATTGCCGTCGATCAGCACGTGGCCGGGGCGGAAATCGCCGTGCCGCCCCGTGATCGGCAGGACCAGGCCGCGGTGAGCTTCGGCGGCGTCCTCGAGCGACGCCACAAACCCGCCGAGCCGGTCGTCGAGCGGCCGCCCGAGGTGCGCGAGCAGCGCGAGGCGGTCGCGGACGGCCGCGCCGCCCTCGAAGGCCGTGACGCCCGAGGCGGTGGCCTCCTGCAGGAGCTGCAGCCACACCTGGGCCCGGAACAGGTCGTGCTGGACCTGGCTGAGGCGCACGCGCTTGCCGCGGCGCACGAGGACGTCGAGCGCCACGCCCGGCACGGCGCTCCGCGCCAGCACGAGGTGGTCGTCGACGTCGAACAGGCCGATCGGGCGCGGCACAGTTCCCTGGAGCGCCGAGATGCGCCACAGGTCCTGCAGGGTCTGGTACGCGTTCTGAAGGCGGCGCTGATGGGACACGATCGCCGACGTCTTGAGCACCAACGCCGGGGACGGCTGGCCGGCGCCGAAGACGAGGTAGACCGCCCTGCCGCTGGCCACCGCGTCGGCATGAAGGAGGATGGTGCTGATCGGCGGCCGGAGGTAGATGCCGGCCTGTTTGAGCGCAGGCCGCCACGTGCTGTTCAGCGCATCGGTGATCACCGGGATCATCGGTCGTCCTCGCGTGGCTCGCGGATCACTCGGCGCAGCGTTGGCCGACCACCACGACGGTGTCGAACAACCGGTCGAGCCGCCCCGCGTTGACAAGCGCCGCCGCGAAGCGGGCGTGCAGCCAGCGCCAGCGGGGGGCCGGGGCGCGCAGCGCGTGCAGGTAGTAGGCCACCGCGTCGGGCCGGTCGATCGAGACCAGCGACCAGCGGCCGTGGACGTCGCGGGCGTAGCCGTAACGCGCCGCGATGCGGAACCCGCTGGCGTGCCAGGCGCTGCAGGCGCATGCGTCGGATGCGCAGTCGGCACGACGACCGTCGGGGCGATGCCATGACCACACCCGCCGCGAACGACCGGCGTGACCCTGCATCGCGACCACCATCCACCCCGCAGGCCGCACGACCCGCGCCGCTTCCCCCGAGAGCCACCCCTCGTCGCCGGCGGCGTGCGCCGGCACCAGGAAGTGGTCGAGCACGGCGTTACCAAGGGCAAGGCGGCGGCGGCCGCTGGCGCACCCGGCACACCCGCCCGCGCGCGCCACAGCGCCGGGGTCCGCCGGCTCGAGGACGATCGGCAGCGCGCCGGCGGCCGTGACGGCGTCCGATGCGTGGACGGCGGGCCCCCAGATGCCCACCCGGTCCCCCGGCGCCAGCGGCAAGAGGGCGCAGAGGCCCGCCGCGTGGTCGTCGACCCGCCCGGCGTCGACATCGACCATCGACCGACCGTGATCGGCGGCCGCCAGGTCGCGGATGGTCGTCGGGCGCTCCCGCTGGATGTCGGTCAACATGGCTTGCCCTCAAGGGCGCGCCCCGGATCGGGGCGGCGCACCCGCGGCGCCGGTTACGACGCGCCGCGGCCGCCGGCCACGGCGGCGAAGGTGCGCGCCAGGATCGCGAGGTCCATGCGCAGCGAGCAATGCCGTACGTAGAAGATGTCGAGTCGGCAGCGCTCGTCGAAGTCGAGCTCGGCGCGCCCGATCACCTGCCACAGGCCGGTGAGGCCCGGAACGCTGCTGAGCCGCTCCCACATCCACGGCGAGTACGTCTCGGGCGCAAACGACGTCGGCCGCGGGCCGACGAGCGTCATGTCGCCCCGGAGGATGTTGAACACCTGGGGCAGCTCGTCGAGCGACGTCCGCCGCAAGAAGCGGCCGACGCGGGTCATGCGCGGGTCGTCGGGGATCTTGAAGTCCGGCGGCGTGAGCACGTTCAGGTGCGCGTACTTGGCCTTCAGCTCCTCGGCATTGGCCACCATGGTGCGCAGCTTGAACATCTTGAAGCGGCGCCCGAAGCGGCCCGTGCGCTGCTGGCTGAAGAAGACCGGCCCGGGCGACTCGACCCACACGGCCAGCGCGCAGATCGCGAGCACCACGAGGGTCGGGAGCAGGATGGCGGCCACGAACGCCAGGTCGAGGCACCGCTTGATCCGGAGGTAGCGCTCGCCGCACGCGACGGGCTGCGTGACGAACGCCTGGGTGTACCACGGCTCCGCGACGGGATCAGGGGCCCAAGGGCGCAATAACGCCGCGCGGTGCACAAACGTCGAATAGCTTGAGACCTTGCTGTCAATCATGACAAACCTCTAACCGATCACAAGTAGATGTCGGGGCCAAAGGTGGCCCCGTGCCGAACCGTCTGTCCAACCGGATGCACGGCGAACCGCCAACTGCGTGCGGGCCCATCGCCCCGATGCGCCCACGCCAACGTGCCATGCCCGTCCGGTACGTCGCCTCCTGTCCGTCTCCCCCGGGGGCGATGCGCCGGGTGATCGCCGGCGGTGAACAAATTAAGGCGCTTTCACCGAGCGATCAATCTCTATTAACGAGTCCATGGCGGAAAAGATACTGGCCCCGCGATTTTCCGCCGGGATCGCCGCCGCGGGATCCCGCCGGCGCCGCCGTGGCTGCGAGCATCCCGGCGATTCGATTGACGGCCGCCGGCCGGCATGATATCTATATCGTGCGATCGCCAGCCCCGCCGGAGCCCGAACCGAACCCCAGGAGGCCCCCATGCCTGGCCCATCCTCTCCCGCGCGCCGGCCACGGCCGGTGTGGACCTCCGCCGCAGCGTTGGCGCTGGCGCTGGCGGCCGGGCCGCTGGCCGCACGGGGGCCCGACGCGCCGGCGACGCCCGGGGCGCGATCCACCGTGTGGCTGCCCTTCGTCATTCACGGCCCTGCATCGCTGATCCCCCCGGCGCCGACGCCGAGCGGCCCGCGAACGTGGCACGTGCCCGGCGACCTGCCGACCCTGCGGGCCGCCCTCGCCGTCGCGCGGCCGGGCGACACGGTCCGGGCGGCGGCCGGGACGTACGCCGAGACGGGGTTGGTCGTGCCGGCGGCGGTGACGCTGGCCGGCGACGGCTGGGCCACGACGGTCGTCGACGGGCAGGGGCGAGGCGACGTCGTGACGCTGCGCGGCGGCGCGGTGGAGGGCTTCACCATCCGCGGGGCCGGCGACGCCGCCGCCGGGATCCGGGTCGCGGAAGGCCCGTCCGACGTTCGTGCCAGCGCCGTCGTCGCCAACCCGCGCGGCATCGTCGCGGACTGCCCGGACGGCGCGGGCTGCGACCTGGCCGTCGCGGAGACCGTGGTGGCGCTCAACCGCGGCGACGGCATCGTCGGGTCGGGGGCCGGGCGGTTGGTGGTGCGCCGCAACACCGTGGCGGACAACGGGGCACGGGGGATCGTCGCGGGCGGCGGCGTCGTCGAGGGCAACGCGGTCGTCGGCCATGCCGAGGGCATCGTGGCGGCGGCGCCGGGCGCGGCGCCGACGGTCCACGACAACCTGGTGTGGGACAACGGCGCGGACCACGTGGGGCTCGCGGCGCCGGCGAGCCCGGTGGCGGCCGACCCGCTGTGGCGCGACCGCGCCGGTGGCGACTTCCGCCCGACGGCGGGCTCGCCGGTCTCGCCGGCCGGCCGGGTGTACGGCGCCATCGCGTTCGAGCCGCGCGGCGAGCCGCCGGCCGGCGTGGCGATCGTCGCCGACGCGCCGGCCGACGACCCGGGGGGCCGCTGGCTGGTCTGGGCGGACAGCCGGGCGCACGGGCACGCGGTGTACGTCGGCGACGGGGCCGGGCGCTTCCACCGCCGGATCGACGTCGGGACGGAGGCAGTGCGCCACGCGCTCGCCGGCCTCGACGCGGCGACCGACCGCGTCTTGGCGGTCAGCGCCTACGACGACGAAGGCGGCGAGAGCGCGCTGTCGGCGGTGGTCGCCGTCCCGCCGGCCCCCGCGCCCCCCGCCGGCCGCGTCCGC
>QEVT01000008.1 GCA_003576755.1 bacterium
GTTCGGCACCTGCGCCTCCGGCAGGCTCGGCCCCCGCGCCCGGATCATCACCTTGGCCGGGCCGTCCTCGAGGATGAACCCGCCGATCATGATCTTGTCCCCGACGTCCACGTAGCTGCGCGTCGAGATGTTCTTGAGGAAGCCGTCCCCGCCGATCTCGACCTCGCCCGGCGTGGCCGACGCCGGGATCTGCAGCGACACCGGCCGGGCGTTGTTCGCCAGCCGGAAGCGCTCGAACGCCACGGGGCTCTTGCCCGCCGCCTTGCCCTCGAACACGATCGTCCCCAGCACGCCGGTGCCCGACTTGCCGACCGCCGGCCGCTGCTGCGTCATCGCGAACACGATCCGTCCGGCCGCGTTGTCGGCCTCGTTGAACACCACCTGCTGGTTGATCGGGTCGAGGAACTCGCCGATCCGGATCTGCACGGGACCGTCGTTGGGGTTGGCGTCCTTGACGCGCACGACGGCCGGGTCGAACGTCAGCGCCATCGTGAACGCGTACAGGTCCTCGACGCCCTCGACCACGATGTCGACCGGAACCTCGCCCCCGACGCTGCCGCGCGCCGGCGACGGCTGGAGCCGGATCGTCGCGCCGCCTTGTTGGGCCTTGGACGGGACGCGCCCGGCGGCCGCGCCGTCGCCGTCGAAGACGGGCACGCGATCGCCGGCGCGGTCGGTCGGCCGCCCGCCCAGGACCGGCGTCTCGGACCACGGCATGGGCGCCGTGCGCCAGACGTTGAAGTACACGCCGGTGGTGTCGAGCACGTTGACCGCGTTGTTGTTGGTGATGTCGGCCGGCGGCTCCCACAGCGGGTTCGGGTTGGCCGGGTTGAGCACGAGGTCGAGGTTGCGGCCGGCCGTCGCCATGTCCTCGGCCTCGACCACCAGGTCCTGGTTGAGGTCGCCGGCGATCAGCTTCACCGACGGCGCGTCGGCCGTGTCCCCCGGCTTGGCGTTGGGCAAGTCGATCTTCCACTCGCTGCGCAGGTAGCTCATGTGGGTGGCGACCAGCGTCTGGCCGTTCTGGACGTTCTCGAGCCGCCAGTCGCCGGCGGCGTCGGTGGTCGCGCAGTTGGCCTCGACGCACACCGACGCACCGGCGTTGCCCATGCGCCGCTCGAGGATGACCCGGCCCTTGAGGTTGAAGGTCGGCTCCTTGGGCTTGTTGACCCCGATCACCCGGATCCGGCCGTTGCGCGCCGGGATCGGGATCTCGACCGACTGCGGGTCGGAGAAGACCACGCGATCGAAGCGCAGCGGCGAGGTGGCCGGCAACGTGCCCGCATAGTCCGAACGCCCTCGCAGCAGCATCGTGGCGAGCGTGCCGTCGCCGCTCTCGCCGTTCACGGCCCCCTCGAGCGTGAACGCGTAGCGGAACATGCCCAGCGCCGGATCGGCGACGTTGACGAGCTCCTTGAAGCGGCTCAGGAACGCACCCTTGAGGATCTGGTTCCCCGGCCGCGCGGCGTCCATGTCGACGAACTCGATCAGCGACTCGTCGTAGTCGAGCGTGAACTGCCCGGCGTAGACGTTGTTGACGTTGAACACGCGGATCTCGACCGGTGTCGCCGCGCTGACGGTGGTCGTCGACGTGGGGGGGCTGAGGCACAGGCGCGGAATCCCCGGCGAGTTGGCCTCGATCAGGCCGAAGTCGAGCTCGTCGATTTCGCCGCCCTTCACGACCGTCACGTTGTAGTCGCCGCAGTACGGGTCGGTGAGGTCGTGGTCCCGAAGCTCGCCCGGGCCCACGCGATAGCGCCCCGGCGCCACGCGGGCCTCCCAGCGGCCGTTCTGGTCCGACCGCACCTTGAGCACGTTGTCGCGCGCGTCGGTGATGTGAACCTCGTGCCCGGCGATGGGAAGGTCGGCCGGGTCGGGGTCGAGGTCGGTGCCATTGGACCCGTTGACGTTGGCGTCCATGTAAACCATGCCGCGCAGCACCCCGAAGTCCGTGGCGGGCGGCACGAGGTTGATCTCGTAGAGGATGCCGCCGATCGGCAGGTTGCCGTCGATCGGGATTTGGACGACCTCGAACTTGTAGGTCTTCGGCCGGGTCACCTCCTCGCGCGCCGTCAAGCCCACGCTGAAGGGGTATTGGCGCAGCGCGACCATCGGGATGCCCTGCAGCCGCATCTCGCGGGGATGGGACATGCGGAGCTGGCTGTTGGTCACGGCCTGGAACCCCGCGCCGCGCCCGCCGGCATCGCGCCAGGCGCGCGCCAGGTCGGTGCCGAGATGCACCATCACCTCGTTGCGCTCCGGGAACGCATCCCGCTCGTCGGGTGGGACGCGGAACACCAGGTCGAACTGGCGGGTGCCGGCGGCGTCGGGGTTCATGGCCATGCCGTTGGCCGAATCGCTGCACGGGTTGCCGTCGGCCCGCTCGAACACCGGCCCGGGCCCGGTCGGCGTCGGCGTGGCGGGCGGAGACGACGGCGCGGTCGCCGTCGGCGTCGGCGTCGGACCGCAGTCACCCGCCAGGAGGTCCACGATGTTGACGTTGCGCCAGACGATGTTGTTGTTGTTGCGGACGTTGACGCCGATGTTGGTGCCTTCGGCATGCGCCATCGGGTCGCTCGACGACACCCATCGGGCGATCAGGCAGTAGTGGCCGGTCTGGTCGCTCGCGGGTGTCCATGTCGTCTCCGCGATCAACGTGCCCTGCGCGGGCAGCGTGAGCGGCACCGACGCGAACTCGTGCCACAGCGGGGCGCCGTTTGCGCCCGGGTTCCAGTTGAGGCCCGTCGAGGCGTGCGCCCAGTAGAGCTTGAGCGTGCCGGACTGCGACGTCGCGCTGTCGTTGTGCAGCTTGGTGTAGACGTAGTTGACGGCCGCGTTCTCGGGGTTCTGGTGCTGGTGGGGGAACTGCCGCTGCGGGTCTGGGGCGCTGCGGATCCAGATGTACGGGCTCTTCCACATGTCCTCGCCCGCGGTCAGCGGATCGGGCTCTTCGCCGGAGTCCTTCCACGTGTCCTTCATCCACACATCGCCGTTCTTCGACGCGGTGGGCCGGAACCCCGCGATGGTGCAGCGCGTGTTGGCGAAGCGCTTGGCGTTGTCTGCGTCACACTCGGTGGTGGGGACGACCCCCTTCTGACACGCCGACGACGTCCCTTCGGCAATCCCGGTGGGGTGACCCATGTACGACACGCTCGGGTTCGACCAGAACGGGATCCGCAGGCAGCCGTGGCCGAGCTGCGCGTTGCAGCGGGTGTTGTAGCCCAGGATCGTGCGGAACTCACCGGGAATGCTGATGTGCGCCATGCGGTAGGTGGGCGCACTCTTCGGGCCTTCCTCGAACCAGTCGTGGTGGCTGCCGAAGTTGTGGCCGAGCTCGTGCGCGAAGACGAGGCTGCTCGACGCACCCCCGCGGTCGAGGGCCGAGAACGCGAGGCTCTCGAAGCTGCTGCCGACGCTGTTCATCACCCACGCGATGCCGCCTCCCCCAGTGGCCGTCCACATCGAGACCAGGTCGGCACCGTACGTGTCGCGCAAGGTATGAACGTCGTCAAGTTGCCCATCGGCCTTGTCCGTGAGACGCGTGAGGTCGGTGCTCAGGTTGCCGGTCTCGGCGTAGGCGACCTCCGCCACATGGACCAGGCTGAGCTGTACGTCCACCAGGCTGTTGACGAAGGCCTGGTTCACGGTGGCCACGCCGTTGTACACCTCGGCGACCATCGCGTCGGTGCTGCCGGCCTCCGCCCGCGCGTCGTCGGTGTAGACGACCATGACGTCGAAGTTGCTGCAATCGACGGCGTCCGCCCCGTCGGCCGTGTCCGCCGTGGTGTCCGCCGCGTGGGTGTGCCCCGCTTCGGCCGCGTGGGTGTGCGCCGTGCCGTCCGCATGGGTGTGCGCGTACGCCTGGCCGGGGGTGTGGACACGATCGGCGTGCCCGTCGTCGGCAGGCGCGCCGGCGCCGGGCGCGGCCGCGCGGGCGCGGGTCGTCGTCGACGCCGGGCGCGCCTGCGTGCCCAGGTGACCGGAGGTCTCGGCCGTGCCGGTGTCCGGATCGACGTGGGTGTCGCGCGTCGGCTGCGCGTCGTCGTCGACGTCGGCGATCACGTGGATCCCGTCGCGCACGTACGTCAGCGTGAACAGCCGGCCATCGCCGACGCGCACGTCGGCGATGGCCACGTCGCCGACCGTCGTGATGAGCGCCCACGACCCCTCGATCTCGGTATGGCCGTACCACGTGAAGCCGCGCGCCGTGGCCGGCTCGATGCGGTGGCGCGTGGCCGTGACGGTGGTGTCGGGGAACAGGTTCAGCGCCAGCGTCTGATGGGCGTCCGGGTCGCGCAGCTGCGCGAGGTCGACCCGCACGAAGCGGTGCCGCCGCACCCACGGCGCGTCGCGGAAGTCGGGCGCCCCGGGCCAGGCGGGCACCTCGACGAACAGCGGCCCGCGCACGGCCGGGGCCGCCAGGCCCGTGACGGCGGGTCGGGCTTGCGCCGAGCCCGCCTGCAGCAGCACGGTGAACAGCGACAACACGGCCAGCGCGAACCGCTGGCGACTTCGATCAAGTCTCACGGCGTGGCTCCTTTCGGGAACGATGGTCGGCATGGGATGCCGTGGGCCGGCCGACGGGGCCAGGCGATCACATGGGGTCGACGCCATTGCGCGAACCCGGGCCCAGTGTGTGCCGCGGCGTCGCCGCGTTCCTGAGCCCGAGCTGTGGTCGCCCTGAGTCGCAACGGTCACTCCCCCGCGTGCAAAGCATCTGCACGCGGGGGAGTCTAAGGAGAGGGTGTCGTGGGCGCGTCTCGCCACCGTCTCCACGCGCTCTCGATTGACACCGAGGGTGGGCGGAATCGGACGTCGGCCGGGGGGTGCCGAGGCGAATCGGACGTCGACAGCGCGTACGAGCGTCGCAGGATGACGCTGCGCGCGCGCCGCCTTTCAGGGCACGACCCACCCCGGTAGCGGCACCGTTGCACGACGGGTGTGCGGCTTGGGACCGCGGGCTTCCTGCCCGCCCACGGAGTTTGCGGGCTGGAAGCCCGCGGTCCCAGGGATGGCGTCTCCCTCGGCGTGCGGTGGCACACCCTCAGCGCGGGGTGTCACCCCCGCGGCGCACGCCCCTCACTCGTCGTAGAGCACCGTCGTCTCTTCGTAGATCCGGATCTCGCGCGACTGGAGCTTGTGGCGCGTCCACTCGGCCAGCCAGCGGTTCTTCTCGGAGAGCTGGGTGTCGCTCCACAGGAACGCGAGCTCGGTGTTGGTGCGCAGGGCGCGGTGCGGGATCACGTGGCGCGTGATGCCGGTGGGCAGCTTGAGGTCGCGCCGCGCCAGGTCGACGATGTCGGCCGGCCGGTAGGTCGGGAAGACCACCAGCCCGGCGATGTCGTCGTAGAACGGCGCCAGGTCGGCGATGGCGTCGGTCTGGACGCGGTGGATGTTGGCGCGGCCCTTGTAGACCGCCACCGCCGCGCGCAGCAGGCGTGTCCGCTCCTCGAGCCCGTCGCCGTCCGCCGGCGCCCGCCCGCCGTCGAGCTCGAACACCCGGCCGTCCGGCGTCACGAGGTAGGCGATGGCCGCCCCCGCCCCGAGCGCCCGGCGCGCGTCGTCGAGGCGCGACGGCCGGACCTCCAGCCCGTCGATCTCGCGGATCGCCGAAAGGAGCCGCCCGCCGTCGGTGCCGGCGACGAGGTGGAACCACGTCTCGAGCGCCACGCGGCCGTAGTCGACGACCTGCACCACGACGTCCGGCACGCCCAGCCGCCGCAGCGCGCTGACCCGGTTGGCGCCGTCGAGCACGACCCGGCGCCGGTCGTCGAGCTGCGCCACGATGGGCGGGTTCTTGACCACGCCCTCGGCCTGCAGGCGCTGCACCAGCGCCGAGATGCGGCGGTCGTCGGCCTCTTCGTGCAGGACCACGTCCGCCATGGCGACGACCCGCAGGTCCGGCAGGTCGATGCCGGCGCCCGTCACCCGCGCGCCGCCCGCTCGCGCTGCGTGAGGAAGTCGATGAGGTCGATCTTGGTGATGACGGCCCCGACATGGCCGTTGGTGCGCACGGCCGCGATGTTGCGATCGGCGAAGAGGTGCCCGAGCGCCGCGAGCGTCGTGTCCGGGCGGACCTCGGCGATGCGGTCGCTGACCACCGGGGCGATCGTGGCCTCCGGGCCGCGGTCGTGCGCCGGGTCCAGCATGTACTGCAGGAGCCCGCGCTCCGACACCGAGCCCACCAGCACGCCGGCGTCGTCCAGCACGGGTACCTGGCTGATGTCGTGGTGCTTCATGAGGAGCACCACGTCCTGGATGCGCGCCGTGGCGGAGGCCGTGATGACCGGGCGCTCGCCGAGCGCCGCCAGGAGGTCCGCCACCACGCCCGGCGGGCCGTCGTCGACCTCGAAGCCGTGCTCGCGCATCCAGTCGTCGTTGAACACCTTGCTGAGGTAGCGCGAGCCCGAGTCGGGCAGGAGGACGACCATGACGGCGTCCGGCCCGAGGTCGCGCTCGCGGGCGTACCTGAGCGCCCCCGCCACGGCGGCGCCGCACGACCCGCCGCCGAAGATGCCCTCCTCGCGGACGAGCCGGCGCGCCATGCCGAAGCACTCAGCGTCCGTCACCTGCACGACGTCGTCGATGACCGAGAAGTCCGTCGTGGTGGGCAGGAAGTCCTCGCCGAAGCCCTCGACGAGGTAGCCCTCGGCGGGGCCGTGGGTGCCGGTGTAGAAGAGGTCGCGCAGGATCGAGCCGACCGGGTCGACGCCGACCACCTGTACTGCCCCGTTGCGTTCCTTGAGGTAGCGCCCCGTGCCCGAGATGGTGCCGCCGGTGCCCATGCAGCACACGAAGTGCGTCACCCGCCCGGCCGTCTGGTCCCAGAGCTCGGGGCCCGTGGACCGGTAGTGGCTCTCGGGGTTGGCGGGGTTGTGGTACTGGTTGCCGAGGATGGCGCCCGGCGTCTCGCGGGCCAGCCGATCGGCCACCGAGTAGTACGAGCGCGGGTCGTCGGGCTCGACCGCCGTGGGGGTGATGACGACCCGGGCGCCGTAGGCGCGCAAGAGCCGGATCTTCTCGTCGGACATCTTGTCGGGCATCACGAAGATGGTCTTGTAGCCGCGCAGCGCCGCGACGATGGCCAGGCCCACGCCGGTGTTGCCGCTCGTCGGCTCGACGATGGTGCCGCCGGGGCGCAGGCGGCCCTCACGCTCGGCGGCCTCGACGATGTTGAGGCCGATGCGGTCCTTGACCGAGCCGCCGGGGTTGAACGACTCGACCTTGGCCAGGACGTCGGCGCGCACCCCGCGCGCCACGCCGTGCAGCCGCACCAACGGGGTGCCCCCGATGGTCTCGACGATGTTGTCGCGCACGCCCGGCATCGCCGGCCGGGGCATGCCGCCGTCGCCCGCCTGGTCCATGAGCCTCTCCTCGGTCCGCGGCCATCCCGCCGGCCGAATTCTACCACCCGCCCCGGGCCGGTCCAAGGGCATCGCCAAGCACGGGGCGGCGTGCCGCGCGCGTGGGCGCGGAGGCCGTCGTCGACGTGCGCGCAGCGGCACTCCGGACGCTGCGCCATGGCCGGGATCGGGCGCGCCGGCGGTACAATTGCGCGACACACCATGGCGATGCCCCACCAGACGACGACCTCGCCGCGCCTTCCGGCGGCCGCGGCATGACGCCCAGCGAGTACACCACGCTCGCGCGGGTCGAAGCCTCGCACTGGTGGTACGCCGGCATGCGGCGGATCGCCGAGCAGATGCTGCGCGAGATCGACCTGCCGCCCTGCGCGCGCGTGCTCGACGCGGGCTGCGGCGCGGGCGGGGCGCTGGCCTGGCTCGGCGCGTTCGGGTCCCCGTACGGCATCGACATCCACCCGCTCGCCGCCCGCTACGCCGCCGCCGCGTGCCCGCGCGTCGCGGCGGCCTCGGTGCACGCGCTGCCGTTCGCCGACGGCACGTTCGACGCCGTCACGTCGTTCGACGTGCTGTACCACCTGGCGGTGCGCGACGACGAGGCGGCGCTGGCCGAGATGGTGCGCGTCCTGCGCCCGCCGGCGCGCGGCGCGGCGGGCGGCTGGCTCGTGATCCGCGTCCCGGCGCACGACTGGCTGCGGCGGGCCCACGACCGCCACGTGCAGACCCGGCACCGCTACGGCCGGCGCGAGCTGCACGACAAGCTGTCGGCGGCGGGCCTCGAGGTGGTGCGGCTCACGCCGGTGGGCGCGACCCTGCTGCCGGGCGCCATGGCGCGCTGGCTCACGCAGCGCTCGGGCGATCCCCGGTCCGACGTGGTGCTGCCCCCGGCCCCGGTCAACCACCTCCTCGAGATGCTGCTGACGGCCGAAGCGGCCTGGCTGCGGAAGCGCGACCTGCCCATGGGCCTGAGCCTGATCGCGCTCGGCCGGCGGCGATGACCCCGCGCCCTGGCAGGCCGGCGCTGCCTGCCGTCCGCCCGCGCCTTGTCGCCACGGACCTCGACGGGACGCTCCTGGCGCCCGACGAGACCGTGACGCCGCGGACGCGGCGGGCGCTGGACCGTGCGCGCCGGTCTGGGCTGCCGGTGCTGCTCGTCACCGGCCGCCCGCCGCGCTGGATGGCCGAGCCGGTGGCCGAGACGGGTGTGCCCGGCCCCGTGATCTGCGCCAACGGCGCCATCGTCTACGACCCGGCGGCGGGAGCGATCCTGCAGCACGCCACGCTGGCCTCCGCGGTGGCGGCGCGCCTGGTCGTCGGCCTGCGCGCCGCCGCGCCGGGAACGACGTTCGCGTGCGAGATGGGCCTGGCCTACGGCCGCGAGCCGGGCTACGCGCCGCTGCGCCTGCCGCTGCCCGACCGGGTGCGGGTGGGCGATGCGCTCGACCTCGTGGCCGGGCCCGTGACCAAGCTCCTGGTGCGCCATCCCGGCCGCGCCGTCGAGGCGTTGGCCGCGGCCGCCGAGGCGCTGGCCGGGGCCGACGCCGAGGTCACGTGGTCGACCCCGCACCTGGTGGAGATTCACGGCGCCGGCGTCACCAAGGCCAGCGCCCTCGCGCGCTGGTGCGCGGCGGCCGGCATCCACCGCAGCGAGGTCGTGGCGTTCGGCGACATGCCCAACGACCTCGCGATGCTGCGCTGGGCGGGCACGGGCGTGGCGGTGGCCAACGCCCACCCCGACGTGCTCGCGGCCGCCGACGCGGTGACGGCGTCCAACGCCGACGACGGGGTGGCGGCCTACCTCGAGGCGCTGCTGTCGGGCTGACGCGCGGCGTTCCGGCCTAGAGCTCGACCGTCTCGCCGAGCTCGACGACCTGGCTGGGCGGCAGCCCGAAGTAGTCGCTGGCGCTGCGGGCGTTGCGCGCCATGATCACGAAGAGGTTCTCGCGCCACAGCGCCAGGCCCGGCGCCGGCGTGGCCGCCAGCGTCTCGCGGCCGAGGAAGTAGCTGACGGCCTCCGGGATGATGCGCGGCTCGGGCAGGAGGCGCAGGGCCTCGGGCACGTCGGGCGTCTCCATGAAGCCGTACCGCAGCCGGACGCGGTAGAAGTCGTGGGCGATCTCCTCGACCTCCGCGCGCCGGTCGGCGGGCACGCGCGGCACGTCCGCGGTGATGATGTGGACGATGATGTTGCGCCGGTGCAGCACGTGGTTGTGCTCGAGGTTGCGCTGCAGCGCCGGCGGCACGCCCTGGGGGTTGCTGAACAGGAACACCGCCGTGCCCGGCACCCGCATCGGCGGCGCCACCTCGATCTCGGCCAGGAACGTGCGCAGCGACCCCATGCGCCGGCGCAGCCGGTCGCTCAGGAGCTCGCGGCCCCGCTTCCATGTCGACATCAGGACGAACAGGATGGCCGCCAGGCTGAGCGGCAGCCACCCGCCCTGGACCACCTTGGTCAGGTTGGCCCCGAAGAACGCCCCGTCGATGACGAGGAACGGCACGCACACCGCCAGCGCGCGCGCCTTGCCCCACTTCCAGCGGTGCCGCGCCACGACGTAGAGCAGCAGCGTGGTGATCACCATCGTCGACGTCACGGCGATGCCGTAGGCCGCCGCCAGGCTGCTCGACGACCGGAAGCCGAGCACGACGGCGACGCACGCCAGCATGAGCATCCAGTTCACGTCCGGGATGTAGATCTGGCCGCGCGTCTCGGCCGAGGTGTGGTGGATGTCGAGGCGTGGGCTGAAGCCGAGCTGGACGGCCTGCATGGTCAGCGAGAACGCGCCGGAGATCAACGCCTGCGAGGCGATGACGGTGGCGGCGGTGGCCAGGAGCACGAGCGGCACGAGCGCCCACTCCGGCGCGAGGTGGAAGAACGGGTGCTCGGTGGCGTCGGCGTCGACGAGCAGGAGCGCGCCCTGCCCGAAGTAGTTGAGGAGAAGCGCCGGCAGCACCACGACGAACCACGAGATCCGGATCGGGCGGGGGCCGAAGTGCCCCATGTCGGCGTACAGCGCCTCGCCGCCGGTGACGACCAGGAAAACGGTGCCCAGGAGCACGAAGCCCGTCCAGCCGTTGGCGGCGAAGAACGTCGCGGCGTGGACGGGGTTGACCGCCCCGAGCACGTCGGGGCGCTGGAGGATGTGCGGGACCCCGAGGACGCCGAGGGTGACGAACCACACCAGCGTGATGGGGCCGAACACCTTGCCGACCCCGGCGGTGCCGCGGCTCTGGATCGAGAACAGCGCCACGAGGATGGCGATGGTGATGGGCACGATGTAGGGCTCGAACACCGGCGTGACCACGCCGAGCCCCTCGACGGCGCTCAGCACCGAGATCGCCGGGGTAATGACCCCGTCGCCGTAGAGCAGCGCCGCCCCGAAGAGCCCGAGGCCGACGACCCACCACCCCCGCTCGCTGAGCCGCCCGCGGGCGGGGATCACCAGCGCGGTCAGCGCGAGGATGCCGCCCTCGCCGTGGTTGTCGGCGCGCAGGACGATGGCGAGGTACTTGACCGAGATGACGACGACGAGCGACCAGAAGATCAGCGACAGGACGCCGAGGACGTTCTCGTGCCCCACCGGGACGGCGTGCGGGCCCTCGAAGCACTCCCGAATGGCGTAGAGCGGGCTCGTGCCGATGTCGCCGAACACCACGCCCAGGGCAGCGACGCAGAGCGCTGCCAGGCCCGCGCCGCCCGCGCCGTGCGGGTGGCTGTCGGCGTCGGAGGTGCGGCCGGCATCGAGGGCGGCGCCGGCGTCGGTGGTGGCGCCGGCGGGCTGGGTGGCGGACATGGCAGGTGTCTCTCGGGGCTGACGAGCGGGCATGCGGCGGAAGCGGGGTTCACGGGCCCGCGGCCGGGCGGCGTCGGCTCAGGCGCGCCGGCAGCCGCCGGCGCCGAGACCCCTCGGCGCCGGGCATCGAGCGACCGCCGGACGCGCCGCTGGCTACAGGTGCGCCAGGTACGCCCGGGCGAAGTCGTTGCGCCGTTCTTCCGGGGTCATCTGGTAGATGTCGTACTCCTCGGCCGACATCGCCGACTTGCCCGGACGCGAGGCGGCCAGGATCACCTCGAAGTCGGTCGGCACCTCGCTCTTGTCCTGGATGTAGTGCAACCAGTCCTGCAGGAGCATGTACTCGTGGGGATCGACCGAGATGATCTTCGCGGTGTACGTCTTGCCGATGTCGGCGGGACGCGTCAGGAAGTGCGGCAGCGGCGGGTTGTCGTGCGGCGCCGGCAGCATCCCGAAGAACACCGCGCGGGCATCGGCGTCGGCCGCCGCCGAGTCGCGCGACGCGAGGAGCGCGGCGATCTGCTCCTCGGGCGCCATGGTGGGGATCGAGAAGTGGATGTCCCACCCGGCGAGGTGCTCCTTCACGACGTCGCGCTTGTTCGACGCCATCTGGATCGCCATCGACCCGATGACCACCGTCAGCGAGTGGGGAGCGCGCTTGATGTGCTCGGTGACGTACGCGATGAGGTTGCGGTCGGGGTTCTCGAGCAGCGGCGCATGCACGTCGATGGATGCCGGGACGGCGCCGCCCTCGGCCAGGTAGCGCCGCACGTGCTCGTCGAGCACCACCTTGGCCCGGTCGGTGCCGATCTCGCGCAGCGCCTCGAGGGCCATGGTGCGGCGCTGCGGGTCGGTCAGGCGCAGGTCGTCGGCCAGGCGGTCGATGCCCCACACGTCGCCGAGCCGCGCCAGGGCGACGCACGCCCGGGTGTGGATCTCGAGGTCGAGGTCGTCGGTCGCATCGCGGACGACGCTGACGACCTCGTCGGAGGCGGTCACGCCGAGGATGTCCATCACGCGCGCGCGGCGCGTCCCGATGATGCCGATGTCGCTCGCCTCACGGCGCGCCGGCGGCACGAGCGCATCGCCGTACGTCGCCAGGGCCTTCAGCACCAGCGCGTCGCCGTAGTTGAGGTACGCGTTCATCAGCGGCCGGAGCGCCGAACGTTCCCCGAGGCTGGCCAGCCGGGCGGCAGCCGCTTCGCGCTGGCCGGGATCGCGGGCGTTCAGGAGCCGGGTGAGCTGCCGCGCGTCCATCGCATCGACGTCGGCGCCTTCGGGCTCGGCCGGAGCGGCCTGAGGTTCACCGCGTTCCGGCAGGCGGGGCGGTCGCGGGCGTGCGGGCGGCGGGGGCGGCGCCTTCTTGTCGCCGCCGAACAGCTTCTTGAGAAAGCCCATCGTCAACCTCCCTGGCGAAGCGGACATGTCGGTGGCGACATTCTACCGTGCGGGGGGTGGTTTCGTAAAGCGGTCGGGCGCGCGACACCCGAGGCGCGCAAGGTCGTCCCGCCGCGCCGGCGCGTCCACGGCGCATGCCAGTACAAAATACAATGGGGCGCGTCCTCATGGACGCGCCCCATCGGCGGCGGGCGCCGGGTGTCGGCGCGCCGGCTCAGCTGACCTTCTCGACCCAGGCCGTGCAGTTGCCGTCGGGGTTGATGCTCCCCGGCACCACGAGGCACTTGCCGCACTCGCCGGCGGTGGCCGGGGCCTGGAACTGCTGGCAGTTGAGGCAGTTCTTGCCCTCGGTGACCGACTTCTCGACGTACTGCAGCGAGGTCCGGGTCTCGACCTCCTGCGGCGTCAGGGCCGACGTGTCGGAGCAGTCGAGCGCGGCTGTCCCGCCGCCCTCGGTGCCGCCGGTCTCGGCGCCACCGCCGCAGGCGGCCAGGAAATAGGTGGAACCCACCGTCACCGCGCCGAGCGTGGCGGTGCGCCGGATGAACAGGCGTCTCGTCAGGTCCGTGTCACGCATGTGCGTTATCCTCCATGACAGTTAAGGGCGCCTGGAAGTGGCAGTCGGCCCAGGCAAACCGGGCGATATTATCGCGAGGACCGGCGGGCGTGTCAAATGGCGTCAAACCGCCGTGCAAGCGGCTTCAGGGCGAGGTTCACCCTGGTTGAGGGTTGGGACGGGGCGGGACTGCGGCCTGCGATCGCGGGCCGAGCGGGTCATCGTTGCGGCACGGGCCAGCTATCGCATCGCCGCACCGTGAACTTGCCTGCCGCGGATGTCCGCCAGCCAATCGCCCACAACGGCGGCCACGGCTTCGGGAACTTCCAAGGGCAAGAGGTGTCCCACGCCGGCAACCTCACGGAACGTCGCAGCCGGCTGAAGGCGTTGCCAGCGGTTCCACTCCTCGGGAGCGATCGTGTCGGTCAGCGCGCCACGAATGCCGAGGGTAGGCTGCGTGATGCGCGGGATGCACGCCCAAACGTCCGTCGGCGCGGTCGCATGGATGCGGGACTCCCACTCCGGCGGGCACGCCAGCTCGACGGTGCCCGAGCCATCGCCAGCCTCGCGCAGCGCCCCGAAGACATGGTCCCACAGCACGTCGTCGGGAACCCGGGCGAAGACGGCCTTGGAGCGCCAGTGGTGAAACGCTGCGGCGGGGCTGGGCCAGCGCCACCGACGATTCATGGCGATCCGGCACAGCGGCAGCCGATCAACCGCCGTCTCGGGCTCGCGTCGAATCTCCTCGAGCAGTGCCGGCGGAAGGAACACCGGCTCGATCAACACCAGCGCTTGGATGAGGTCGGGCCGTTGGATGGCGGCGTACATCATCGCCACCCCGCCCAGCGAATGGCCGATTCCGACGATCCCGTCAAGGCCGTTCGCCTCGATCAAGCGCACGACATCGTCGCCGAGCACGTGCCAGTCGCGCAACTCCTCGCTACGCGCCGCGGGCCAAAAGGGGCGCTGATACATGCCCCATACCCTGAACCGGTCGAGCAGCGGGACGGCAAAGCGCCGATACGCCGTCGGGGGAAACCCGTTGGCATGCGCCAGCAGCACGTGCGGCCCGCCGCGGCCGCCGAAGTCGTGGTTGGTCACGCAGATCGTCCTTGGCTCACAGGCGAGTCGCCGCCCAGCACGGCGCGGAGCGGCGACTCAGGCAACATCCTAGCGGTGGGGGCGCCGGAGGTCAAGTCGTTTCACGGCCTTGACACGGCGCGCGTTATATGTTAGGCTTTGCATGTTGCGTTTTTCCGACGGCATATATCAGATCAACACATGACGACATCCAGACAACCAGCGACCCGCAGCCAGCAGGTAGTCTTCACCCTTTACGGAGACTACCTGCGTACACGCGCCGACGAGGTCTGGACCGGCACGCTGATCGACCTCTTGGGGCCGCTCGGCTTCAGCGCCCAGGCCGTACGCTCGACGCTGTCGCGCATGTCCCGCCAGGGCTGGCTGCGGGGACGCCGCGTGGGCCGCAACAGCTTCTACCGGGTCACGCCCAAGAGCGTCCGGATCCTCGACGAAGGTGCCCAACGCTTGTTCGCCCACGCGCCCAAGCCGTGGGACGGGCGCTGGCATGTGCTCGCCTACTCGGTGCCCGAGCGCAAGCGCCATCTCCGCGACCGCTTGCGCCAGCGGCTGACGTGGCTCGGCTTCGGGCGCCTGAACGCCGGCACGTGGATCTCGCCGTACCCGGCGCCCCCGGAACTCGTGGCGTGGCTGGCGTCGACGGGCACGCAAGGCTACGTCGATCTCTTCGAGTCGCGCCATCTCGGCTATCGCGACGATCGGCAGCTCGTTGCGATGGCCTGGGACCTCGGCACCCTCAACAAGGCCTACGGCGGGTTCTTGAAGACGTATGCGCCTGGCACCCACGACGACACGACGGGCGTGGCAACCGACGGGCGAAGCCCATGCGACAGCTTCGTCCGGCGCGTCCAGATCACGCTGGCTTATCTCTCCTTCCCGTATGTCGATCCCGGCCTGCCTCCCGAGCTCCTGCCGTCGGACTGGCTCGGCGACAAGGCCGCGGCGCTCTTCCAAGACCACCACGCGCGTCTTTCCTCCAGCGCCAACGTGTTCGTCGATGCGCTCATCGGGCAAGCACCAGCGGCCCCGTCTTGGCGTGCCCGATCCAACGGACGACAGGAGACGACGACATGACCTCTTGCCCTCCTGGCGAGCGGCGCCACACATCCCACACGGGCCAGTCGATCGACTGGCCCGTGTGCTTTGCATACTGGAGTGAAATTGTCCGCATTCACGGCATCAACCGGACTGCCTCGTCCGTTGCTGCATGGACCCGGGAAGCGACAACCGGCAGGGGCCGACCATGATCGAGCGACGCTTCCTGAGCGGCAACCAGGCCATCGCCCGCGGGGCGTGGGAAGCCGGGGTCCGGTTCGCCACCGGGTACCCGGGCACGCCGAGCACCGAGATCCTCGAGACCATCGCCGGCATGGACGGGGTGGATGCCCACTGGGCCAGCAACGAGAAGGTCGCCTTCGAGGAGGCGATGGGCTACGCCATCGCCGGAGGGCGCACCCTCGTCACGATGAAGCACGTCGGGCTGAACGTGGCGTCGGACGCGTTCATGGTCTTCCCCTACTGCGGCACGAACGGCGGCTTCGTCGTCGTCTCGGCCGACGATCCCGGGATGCACTCGTCGCAAAACGAGCAGGACAACCGCTACCTCGCCCGGATGGCGCGCGTGCCAATCCTCGAGCCCGCCGACCCCCAGGAGTGCCATGACCTTATCGTGGCCGCGTTCGACATCAGCGAGACCTTCGGAACACCCGTGATGCTGCGTACGACCACGCGGACCGCCCACTGCAAGGGAACCGTGACGTTGGGCGAGCGCCGGTCACCGCCCATGGTCCCGTCGACACTGCGCGCGGAGCGCTTTTCGGTGCCGATCTATCGCCACCGGTTGCGGCCGGGCCTCGAGGACCGCATCCAGCGTCTCGCCGCGTTCGGGATGACCGCGAGCTTCAACCGTATCGACAAGCCCCGACACCCGGTCGGCGTCATCGCCAGCGGCATCTCACGCGCCTACGCGCGCGAGATCCTGTCCGACGCCGACTTCTTCGATCTCGCGATGACACATCCGTTGCCGCTGGCCACACTGATCGCGTTCTGCGCCGCCCACGACACGGTCTACGTCTTCGAGGAAGGCGATCCGTTCATCGAAGAGCAGATCCGGGCATGCGGCGTGGCCAACCTCGTCGGCAAGGACCGCCTCGGCGTCATGGGCGAGTACAGCCCGGAGCGGTTGGCGGCCGTGGTCACCGGCGGCGCCGCCTTCGAGACGTCGTTCGCCATGGATGCGCCAGCGCCGCCGCGGCCGCCGATGTTCTGTGTCGGCTGCGGGCACCGGACGGTGTTCGACGTGCTCGGCCAGCTCAGGGTCACCGTCGCCGGTGATATCGGCTGCTACACGATGGGCGCGCTGCCCCCGTACGAGGCCGAGCACACGACGTTTTGTATGGGGGCCAGCATCGGCACGGCGGTTGGTCTGGTGCGCGCGGGTGTCAAACGCACCGTTGCGGTGATCGGCGACTCGACCTTCATCCACAGTGGCATCCCGAGCCTGATCGATGCCGTCTACACGCGGACACCCGTCACGGTGCTGATCCTCGACAACGCGACGACCGGCATGACCGGCCAGCAGTCTCACCCGGGCACTGGAACCGCGCTCGACGGCAACACCGCGCCCGCAGTCGACATCGAAGCGCTGGTGCAGGCCACTGGCGTGCGGCACGCCGTGGTCGTGGACACCTGGGATCGTGCCGCCGTGCGGCGTGCGATCCTCGCGGCGTTGGCGCACGACGCGCCGGCGGTCGTGATCATCCGCGGCCCGTGCCAGCTGTTGCCGGAGATGCGCTCACGCGACATCCAGCCGCTGACGGTAGTCGAGGACCTCTGCACCGGGTGCAACGCGTGCTACCGCATCGCCTGCCCTGCGATCACGCCCGGCCCGAACGGCCTGCCGGCCATCGACCCAGCCCTCTGCGTCGACTGCACCGTGTGCCAGCAGTTCTGCCACTTCGACGCCATCGTCACACGGGAAGCAATGATGGACGGCGAGCAGCGGTTTGCCCCGCCGGACACGAGGAGCAGCACATGACCGATGTGATGGGCAGCGCCCCCGCCGGCGCGAACGTCATCGTGGCTGGCGTCGGGGGACAGGGCGTGTTGATGATCAGCGAGATGATCGCGCTGGCGGCCGTCGATGCCGGCTTCGATGCCAAGCAGACCGAGGTGCACGGCGTGTCGCAGCGCGGTGGGAGCGTGCACAGCCACGTGCGGTTCGCCGCGCGCGTCCACTCCCCGCTGGTGCCGATTGGCCAGGCCGACCTGGTGATTGGCCTCGAGAAGCTCGAAGCGTACCGCTTCGCGCCGTATATCCGACCCGCCGGCACCGTCATCCTCAACGACCATGAGGTGTCGCCGGTATCGGCTGGCACGGCGGGCGTCGAGGCCTACCCGCACGACGCCGCCGCGACGCTCGATCGCATGGGGGTGCCCACGCGCCTGGTCCGGGCGACCGAGTTGGCGGAGCGTGACCTCGGCAACGTGAAGGTGGCGAACTTGATCGTGCTCGGCTTCGCGGCGCCGTGGCTGCCGATCCCGGTCGACACGTGGGCAGGCCTCCTCGCGACGCGGATCCCGCCCCGTTTCCTGGACCTCAATCGTCGCGCCTTCGATCTCGGGGCTTCTTTGGCACAGGCAGCCGGGCCAGGCCCGGCCCATCGGCCCGGTCCGGCGCCGGCGCTACCGATCGTGACGGCGTGACACGACACCCATCGACCCACCCAGCATCAGGAGGCACCGAGATGTCCGACTCTTCCGAAGCGGCACTGATCCACGACTGGAACCGTGTTGCCGAAATGCCTGCCTGGCCGAAGCACGTGGCGATCTCCGACGAGACGCTGCGGGACGGGTTGCAGTCGCCGTCGGTTCGGCAGCCCGAGATCCAGGAGAAGGTGTACATCCTCTACCTCATGGACGAGCTCGGGATCGAGACCGCCGATCTTGGCTTGCCTGGCGCGGGGGAACGCTTCGCGCAAGATGTCACAGTGCTTGCCCGCGAGATCGCCCAACAGGGACTCGGCGTGCAACCGCAAGCCGCCGCGCGCACCGTCGAGGCCGACATCCAGCCGATCGTCGACGCCTCCCAGGCCGCCGGCATCCCGATCGAGGTCGCGTTGTTCGTCGGATCCAGCCCGATCCGGCAGTATGCCGAGGGCTGGGATCTCGATCGGCTGCTTCACATGACCGAGGCGGCCGTGACGTTCGCGGTGCGGCACGGCCTGCCGGTGATGTTCGTCACCGAGGATACCACGCGCGCCACGCCCGATACGCTGCGGAAGTTGTACGGTGCGGCGATCCGGAGCGGCGCCCGATCGGTGTGCGTCGCCGACACCGTCGGGCACGCGACGCCCGAGGGCGTGTCGATGCTGGTGTCGTTCGTCAAGGGGGTGGCCGACGAAGCGGGCGAGGGGGTCGCCGTCGACTTCCACGGCCACCGCGATCGCGGGCTGGACATCCCCAACAGCCTGGCCGCGGTCCGCGCAGGCGCGACGCGTATCCACGCGTGCGCGCTGGGCATCGGGGAGCGCAGTGGGAACACCCCCATGGAGGTGCTCCTGGTCAACCTCGCGCTCCTCGGGATCGGCGACCGCGACCTCACGGTCCTCCCAGAGTACTGCCAGGTCGTCTCGGAAGCCTGTGACGTCCCGATCCCGTTCAACTACCCCGTGGTCGGCATGGATGCGTTCCGGACGTCGACTGGTGTCCACGCCGCGGCGATCGTCAAGGCCAGTGCGCGGCACGACGCGTGGCTGGCGGAGCGCGTCTACTGCGGCGTTCCAGCCGGTCTGGTCGGGCGCACGCAGGGCATCGAGATCGGTCCGATGAGCGGCGAGCACAACGTACGGCACTGGCTGAAGAGCCGGGACATCGAGCTCGACGCCGTCTACGTCGAGAAGATCCTCGCCGCGGCCAAGCGGGCCGATCGGCTGCTGCCCGAAGAGGAGCTCTTGCGGATGATCCGGGTCATGCGCCGCCGCCGTGGCGTCGAGGCGCCCGTCGAAGGCGGCGTACCGGCCTTCAACTTCGCCTGGGAGCGCTGAGATCATGGGCCAGAACATTGCCGAGAAGATCCTGGCGGCACACGCCGGTCGCGTGTCGGTCCGTCCCGGGGAGTTCCTCAACGCATCCGTCGACCTCGTCTTGGCCAGCGAGCTGTCGGGCGTCGTCGCCTTGCGCGAGTTCGAGCGCATCGAGGGCGCGCGTATCTTCGACCCCGATAAGGTCGTGTTCGTGTTCGACCATTTCACCCCGAACAAGGACATCGCCTCGGCCGAGATCGTCCGGGAGTGCCGAGCGTTCGCGCTGCGCACCGGCATCCGCTACTACGACGTCGGCCGGGCCGGCATCCAACACGTGCTCCTGCCGGAGCAGGGGCTCGTATCGCCTGGTGACATCGTGGCCGGCGCCGACTCCCACACCTGCACCTATGGGGCGCTCGGTGCGTTCGGCACCGGGGTCGGCTCCACCGACGCCGCGGTGGCAATGGCATTGGGCGAGCTCTGGCTGCGGGTCCCGGAGTCGATCAAGGTCGTCTACCACGGACACTTGCGCCCGTGGGTCACCGCCAAGGATGTCATCATCCACACCATCGGGATCCTGGGCGTGGACGGGGCGCGCTACCAGGCGATCGAGTTCGCCGGGGAAGCGATCCAGGCGATCGATATGGCCGGGCGGCTGACGATGGCCAACATGGCCATCGAGGCCGGCGCCAAGACCGGATTGATCGCCCCCGACGACATCACGCGGGCATTTGTCGAAAAGGCCGGTGGGCGTCTCGATCGGCTCTATGCCAGCGACCCCGACGCCGAGTACGCCCGTGTGATCGACGTCGACGTCAGCGACCTCGAACCTATGGTGGCGATCCCATACCTGCCCGAAAACGCGCGCGAAGCCTCGACGCTCGGCGATGTCACCATCGATCAGGTCGTGATCGGCATGTGCACCAACGGCAACCTAGCCGACCTGCGCCAGGCCGCGGCGGTCCTGGCCGGGCACAAGGTGCACCCGCGGGTACGCACGATCATCATCCCGGGCAGCCAGGCGGTTTACCTCGCCGCGCTGCGCGAGGGTCTGATCGAGACCTTCGTCGAGGCCAACTGCGTGGTCTCGACGCCGACGTGTGGGCCGTGCCTCGGCGGCCACATGGGCGTCCTGGCATCCGGCGAGCGCTGCGTGTCCACCAGCAACCGCAACTTCCACGGCCGGATGGGACACATCGACAGCCAGGTCTACCTCGCGAGCCCGGCCGTTGCGGCGGCCGCCGCGATCGCCGGCCGGATCGTGCCGCCCGACGCGATCGACATGGTCGACGAGACCGCGTTCGTGGCCGCCAAGGAGCCCCGTCATGACTGAGGCGACGTCGTTCCCGATGGCCAACGGGCTGAGCGAGCACGCCGCGGGTGCCGGTACGCCTCCGCGGGGCGGGCGCGCGTGGAAGTTCGGCGATCACGTCGACACCGACGCGATCATCCCCGCCCGGCACTGCAACACCGCCGACCCACGGGCGCTGGCGGCGCACTGCATGGAGGATGCGGACCCGGGGTTCGCGGCGGCGGTCAGGCCCGGAGACGTCATCGTGGGCGGGGTGAACTTCGGGTGCGGCAGCTCACGCGAGGTCGCGCCGATCGCGATCAAGGCGGCCGGGGTGTCGGCCGTGATCGCGGCGTCGTTCGCCCGGATCTTCTTCCGCAACGCGATCAACCTCGGCCTGCCGATCCTCGAGTGCCCGGCCGCGGCGGCGGCGATCGACGCCGGCCACATCGTCGAGGTCACCCCCGCCACCGGCGCCATCTTCGACCGGACGACCGGCGAGACGTACCAGGCCGAGCCGTTCCCGGACTTCCTGATGCAGATCATCGCGGCCGGCGGGCTTCTCAACTACGCGCAGGCGCGCCTGACGGAGCGGAGATGATCGACTTTTCGCTGCCGGACGACGCCCGGGCCCTGCGCGACCTCGCCCATCGGTTCGCCGTCGAAGAGATGCGGCCGCGCGCCGCCCAGTGCGACGAGTCCGAGTCGTTCCCATGGGACGTCGTACACCGGGCGGCCGCGGTCGGGCTCACGGCGTACGCGCTGCCAGAGGCCCATGGCGGCGGCGGCATCACCGACGTGCTGAGCCGCTGCCTGGTCGACGAGGAGCTCTTCTGGGGCTGCGCGGGCATGGCGACGGCGCTGGGCGGCACGCTCTTGGCGGCGACCCCGATCGTCCTGGCGGGGACGCCCGAGCAGCAAGCGGCGTTTCTTCCGCGCCTGTGCGATCCCGACCATGCCCGACTCGGTGCGTTCGCGCTGACCGAGCCGGACGCGGGTTCGGATCCGTCGCGCATGACCACCCGCGCGACACGGGACGGATCGGACTATGTGCTCAGCGGCACCAAGTGCTTCATCACCAACGGCGGGCTCGCCGACGTCTACGTCGTCTTCGCGACGGTGGAGCCCCGCGCCGGACTGCGGGGCATCACGGCGTTCATCGTCGACGGTGCCACGCCCGGTGTGACCGGAGGGCGCCAGGAGCGCAAGCTCGGCATCCGGGCCTCGCACACCGCCATGGTGCACTTCCAGGACGCGCGCATCCCGGACACGTGCCGGCTCGGTGCCGAGGGCGAGGGCTTCCGGATCGCGATGCGCACGCTCGACCACTCGCGCGCATCGGTCGCGGCCGGTGCGGTCGGCATCGCGCGCGCCGCCTACGAGGTCGCCCGCGACTACGCCGGCGAGCGGCGCCAGTTCGGACGACCCATCGGGGAGTTCCAGGGCATCGGCTTCATGCTCGCCGACATGCATACCGCGATCGATGCCGCACGCTTGCTGTGCTGGCGGGCGGCGTGGCTGGCCGATCGCGGGCTGCCATGCGCCAAGGAGAGCGCCATGGCCAAGGCGTTCGCCGCCGACGTCGCCATGCGCGTCACCACCGATGCCGTCCAGGTGCTGGGCGGCTACGGGTACTCACGGGAATATCCCGTCGAGAAGTGGATGCGCGACGCCAAGGTCATGCAGATCTACGAAGGAACGGCTCAAATCCAGCGCGTCGTCATCGCCCGCCACCTGGCGGGCGTGGTCTGACGCCATCGCAATCCAGATGGGAGCAACATCGACCATGGCGGCGCATGCCACGACCGCCGAGCGCGCCTACCGGATCGGTTCGATCCCTGGCGACGGCATCGGCCCCGAAGTCCAAGCCGAAGGGCTCAAGGTGCTGGCCGCCAGCGCCGCGCTCGACGGGTTTCGGTACACGTTGAAGTCCTATCCGTTCGGCGGCGAGCACTACCTGCGCACCGGTGAGCTCGTCACCCCCGCCGTCGTCGACGAATGGCGCGGTCTCGACGCCGTGCTGCTCGGCGCCATCGGCCACCCCGACGTCGAGCCCGGCTTGGTCGAACGCAACGTCATCCTCAGCCTGCGCTTCGGCATGGGCATGTACGTCAACCTCCGGCCCGTCAAGCTGCTGGCGGAACACCTGTGCCCCCTCAAGGGCAAGTCGCCCCACGACATCGACTTCGTCGTCATCCGCGAGAACACCGAGGATGTCTACAGCCAGATCGGCGGCCATCTCAACATCGGTACGCCCGACGAGGTGGCGATCGTCACCGGGGTCTACACGCGCAAGGGCACCGAGCGCATCATCCGCTACGCCTTCGAGCTGGCGCGTGCGCGCGCAGGCCGGCGCGCCGCCAACGGCCACCGGCCACGCCTGACCATGGTCGACAAGGCCAACGCGATCCGACCTCAGAGCCTGTGGACGCGCGTGTTCGAGGCGGTCGCGGCGGAGTACCCGGACGTCGAAACCGACCACGCCTACGTCGACGCATGCTGCATGTGGATGATCAAGACGCCCGAGCAGTTCGACGTCATCGTGACGACCAACCTGTTCGGCGACATCGTCACCGACCTCGCGGCGATGCTGCAGGGCGGAATGGGCATCGCCGCTTCCGGGAACATCAACCCCGGCCACACGTCGATGTTCGAGCCGATCCACGGTTCGGCGCCCAAGTACGCCGGGCAGAACATGGCCAACCCGCTCGGCGCCATCGCGGCCGTCGGCATGATGCTCGACTATCTGGGCGAGCCCACGTCTGCCGCACGCATCGAACGGGCCATGGAGCAATGTCTGGTCGACGGCCGGATCCCGTCGATCGACGCGCGCAGCGGCCTGTCCACGACTCAGATCGGCGACCTGATCACAGCCGAGATCCACGCCCTGGCCGCGCACGCCGCCGCGCCGGCGCGTGCCTGACCCACAAGGAGGCCAGCGATGCCCCCCCAGCACGGCGCTCGCCGCACGATCACGCTCGCGGTCAACGGACGGGCGGTGGAGGTGCGGGTGACGGCAAGCCGCACGTTGCTCGAGGTGCTGCGCGAAGATCTCGGCCTCACCGGCACGAAGTACGGCTGCGATCTCGGCGAGTGCGGCGCCTGCACCGTCCTGGTCGACGACGAGCCGCGCCTGGCCTGCCTGCAGCTGGCGGTCGAGGCCGACGGCCACCGTCTCACCACGGTGGAAGGTTTGGCCGTGGACGGTACGCCCCACCCGTTGCAGGCGGCGTTCGTGGCGCTCGGGGCCGCCCAGTGCGGGTTCTGCACGAGCGGGATGCTGATGACGGCCAAGGCCTTGCTCGACGCGGTCCCCGACCCGTCGCATGAAGCGGTCTGTGAGGCTCTGGCCGGGAACCTGTGCCGCTGCACCGGTTATGTCAAAATCATCGAGGCCGTGCGCCTGGCGGCGGCCGACGCCAGAGTGCCCGGGCGGCCGGAACCGGCCGAGGTGGCGCGATGAGCACGCCGCTCGCGGTCATCGGGCAGCGGTTGCCCAAGATCGACGCCTGGTCCAAGGTCACCGGCACAGCGCGCTACGCCGACGACCTGCCGCTGGCCGGCGCCCTGTGCGGCCGTCTGTTGCGCAGTCCGCACGCCCACGCGCGCATCCTCGGCATCGACACTACGGCCGCCGCAAGCCTGCCAGGTGTCGCCGCCGTGATCACCGGCCGTGATCTGCCGATCCCCTATGGCATCCTCCCGATCAGCCAGGACGAGCACGGCCTGGCGCCCGACAAGGCCCGCTTCGTCGGCGACCCGGTCGCCGCTGTCGCGGCATCGGACGACGCGACGGCCGAGCGTGCGCTGGCGCTGATCCGGGTCGACTACGAGCCGCTGCCAGCCTACCTCACGGTTGAGGGCACGCTCGGCGACGTGGCGGAGCCGATTCACGCCTTGCGCCGGCCGGGGAACATCCATAAGGCTGTTGCCCTGGCGTTTGGAGACGTGAGTGCGGGATTGGCCGCGGCCGACCTCGTCCAGTCCGACCACTTCTTCTACGCCGGCAACACGCATGCCGCCCTGGAGCTGCACGCCGTGGTGGCGGTCAGCGACCCCGCAGGGCACCTGACGCTGTGGTCTTCCACCCAAACGCCGCACTACGTCCAGCGCGCGCTGGCCAGGGCTCTGGACCTGCCGGCATCCCGCATCCGTGTCGTCGCCCCGGCGCTCGGCGGAGGGTTCGGCGGCAAGACCGAAACCCTCCCGCACGAGGTGGCGGCGGCCAAGCTGGCGCTCATCACGGGCCGACCGGTCAAGATCCGTCTCACCCGTGAGGAGGTGTTCTACAGCCACCGCGGCCGGCACCCGATGCACATCGCGCTGACCACCGGCGTCAAGCGCGACGGCACGATCACGGCGATGCACCTGTCGACCGTGCTGGACGGCGGCGCGTACGCCAGCTACGGCGTGGCCTCGATGTACTACTCCGGTGCCCTCCAGACGGTCACGTATCGCGTGCCGGCGTACCGCTTCGACGGAGCGCGGGTGTACACCAACAAGCCCCCGTGCGGGCCGAAGCGTGGGCACGGCACCCCGCAACCGCGCTTTGCTCTGGAAGTGCAGCTCGACAAGATCGCCGAGACGCTGGCCATGGACCCGGCCGAGCTGCGCTTGCGCAACCTGGTTAACGAGCACTCGGTCACCGTCAACCACCTGCGCATCACGAGCTGTGGGCTGCGGGGGTGCATCGAACGCGTCGTCGAGGCCTCCGGCTTCTCGAACAAGCACCGCCGGCTGCCCGCGGGTCGGGGGGTCGGGCTGGCGTGCAGCAGCTATCTGTGCGGCGCGGGGCTGCCGATCTACTGGAACGGCCTGCCGCACTCGACCGTCCACGTCCACGCCGATCGGACGGGGACCGTCATCGTCCAGTGCGGTGCGACCGACATCGGCCAGGGATCCGACTCGATGCTGGCCTACGTCACGGCCGAAGTGCTGGGCCTCGACCCGGCCGACGTTCGCCTCGTCACGGCCGACACGGCGCTGGCGGCGGTCGATCTCGGCAGCTACTCGAGCCGGGTCACGTTCATGGCGGGCAACGCAGCCATGCAGGCGGCCGAGCGCCTGCGTGACCTCGTCCTCGGCGCGGTGGCGGCGACCACCGGGCTCGACCACGCTCACCTCGCGCTGCGCGGCGGTCGCGTCGTCCGGACCGATCATGCGGGGGATGTCATGCCGTGGGCCGAGGCGGTCGCCGTGACCGAAGCCCGCGGCACGCCCGCCAGCGCCAGCGGCACCTACGCGCCGCCGCCGTTGGCTGGGCCTTACAAGGGCGCCGGCGTCGGGCCGAGCCCGGCCTACAGCTACAGCGCATGCGTCGTCGAGGTCGACGTCGACGACGAGACCGGGCAGGTGCGCCCGGCCGAGGTCTGGCTTGCCCACGACGGCGGCCGCGCGCTCAACCCGACGCTGTTCGAAGGCCAGATCGAGGGTGGGGTGTACATGGGGCTCGGAGAAGCGCTCATGGAAGAACAGCGCTTCCGGGGCGCGCTGCACACGGGGCCGTCGCTGCTGGACTACAAGACCCCAATGTCGGTCGACATGCCGGTGATCCACCCGATCATCGTCGAACGTATCGACCCCGAAGGCCCGTTCGGCGCCAAGGAGGTCGGGCAGGGCCCGCTGCTGCCGGTGCCACCGGCGCTCGCCAACGCGGTGTACGACGCCGTTGGGGTCCGCATCGACGAGGTTCCGATCACACCCGACAAGGTCCTGCGCGCGCTGCGGCAGCGTGCGCGTGGCGGAGCGCCGCGATTCGGACCCAAAGGGCACCCGCCGATCACCTACCCGGTCGTGGTTTCCGTGGACCCGCCGGCGGGAGCACCGGGGACATGACCGTGCTCCGCCTCCCGCCGTTCGACCTCATCGCCCCGCGCACCGTCGCTGAAGCCGCCGACGCGCTGGCCCACCACGGCCCATCCGCGCGCCTGATCGCGGGCGGCACCGACGTCCTCCCCAACCTCAAGCGCGGCCTGGCCGCCCCCGACGTGCTGGTGTCGCTGGCCGGGGTCGAGTCCCTGCGCGGGATCCGCCCCGCCGCCGACCCGCGGCCATCGGCCAATGGGTTGAGGGGCCCCACGCGCCCCCCCTCCACTGGCGCGCCAGAGGGCATCACCATCGGGGCCGCCACACGCCTGAACCGGCTCATGGCCGACCCCGCCGTCTGCCAGTCCTTCCCGGTGATCCGCGAGGCCGTCAGCCAGATCGCGACGCCTACCTTGCGCCGGATGGGCACCGTGGGCGGGAACCTGTGCCTCGACACGCGCTGCACCTACTACAATCGGCCCGCCTTGTGGCGCGAGGGCGCGGGCGACTGCATGAAGCACGAGGGCGATGTTTGCCGCGTCGCGCCGGGTGGCGAGCGATGCTGGGCGACCCTGTCGGCCGACCTGCCCCCCGTGCTCGTCGCGCTCGACGCCGTCGTGCGCCTCACCAGCGCCCGCGGCGACCGGGTGCTCGCCCTGGGCGACCTCTACCGCGACGACGGGTTGACCCACCTGACGCTGGCGCCGGACGAGATCCTCGCCGAAGTCTGGGTACCTGTGTGGGGGTCACGGGCAGCCTTCTTGAAGCTGCGTCCGCGCTGCGCCGTCGACTTCGCGTCGCTGGGGGTCGCGGTGGCGGTCGACGTCGCTGACGGAATCTGCCGGCGCGCCCGGATCGTGCTCGGCGCCGTGGCATCGCACCCGTTGCGGGTGCCGGCCGCGGAGGCCGCACTGTGCGATCGCGCACCGGACGCAACCGCCATCCGGGCGGCGGCGGACGCGGCCTACGACGCGGCGCGGCCGATGGACAACGCCGATCAGCCGCCTGCGTACCGCCGGCAGATGGTGCGGGTCATGGTCGCCCGGGCGCTGCGGGCCGCGCTCGGTCAACCGCCATCAACCCGTTGACATCCGACATGACATGTGCTATGTTTGGCGTAACGCGTGTTTGATACGACATATATCATGACGACACACAACGAGGAGCGTGAGCATGCTGGTCACCGCGGCGCTGCTGGGCGAGCACGGAGCGCTGTACGCGCAGTTCGACCACCTCGAACGCCTGGCGGCGGAAGCGACGATTGACGACATCCGCGCGTACGCCGGCGTGCTTGCCGCGGCCGTGGCGACCCACGCGCGGTTGGAGGACGACCTGCTCTTCGCCGCCCTGGAGCCGGAGTTGGGGCCGGCCGGGCCGCTGCTCCAGATGCGGCGCGAACACGACGAGATCGAAGCGGGGCTGGAGTGCCTGGTGCACACCGCAGACCCGGCTGCCGGCAACGCCCTGCGCGACGTGATCCGCTTGGCGCGCGCGCACTTCGCCAAGGAAGAGGGTGTGCTGTTCCCGATGGCCGCGGGGCTGTTGGCGCACACCACGCTGGAGCGCCTGGGTGCCGAATGGGCGGTGCGGCGGGGCGTGTTGTTGGCCTGACCCGACCGGCCGTGCGGGAGCCCGCCGGCCACCGCCGTCTACCCGACGGGAACTGCCGACCATGAAGCTGAATCGCGCGGGGGACTATGGTGTTCGAGTCGTGCTGGCGCTGGCGCTGCGCGAGCGCGGGGCCGTGGTTCCCGTGCGCGAGATCAGCCAAGAGCAGCACATCCCGCATGCCTTTCTCAACAAGGTCGTCAGCACGCTCAGCGCGGTTGGGATTCTCCGGACCCATCGTGGCGCCGCCGGGGGTGCGGCGCTGGCACGCGACGCGGCAGCGATCAGCATGCTGGACGTCATCGAAGCGATCGAAGGGCCGACCACCCTCAACTTCTGCCTGACATGCGCCCACGCTTGCCAGCTAAGCCCGGACTGCGTCGTGCGGGGGGTCTGGGCGCGAGCCCAGGGCCAGTTGCGTGACCTGCTTGCCAGCACGGACTTCGCACAGCTCGCCGACCGGTCGCGCGCCATGGCCCCGTCGCCCAGGCTTACCGCTTCGGCGGCACCGCCACGGCCTGCCCGGGCGGTCGACGTCTTGGCGGCGCCCTTCACACACCCACCGACGCCCCAGAGGAGGACACACCGATGCTAGCCGCCGTGTTCAACGGCCCCGGCCAGCCACTCCAGGTCCACGAGGTTCCGACACCCGTGCCGGGCCCGGGCGAAGCGCTCGTGCGTGTCGCGGCGTGCGGCGTGTGCCACACCGACCTGCACTACATCGACCACGATACGCCGACGTTCAAGCCGCCCCCGCTGATCCTGGGCCACGAGATCTCCGGTACGATCGAGGCCGTCGAAGGCGATGGCCCGCTCACGGTCGGTGCCCCGGTCCTGGTGCCGGCAGTCATCGGCTGCGGCCACTGTCATGCCTGCCGAGCAGGGCGTGAGAACGTGTGCGAGGGCATGCGGATGTTCGGCAACCACATCGACGGTGGCTACGCCGAGTTCGTATGCGTACCGGTCAAGGATCTGATCCCGCTGCCGTCGTCCCTGCCCCTGCGCGAGAGCGCGATCATCGCCGACGCCTTGACATCACCCTACCACGCCGTCGTCAACCGAGGGCGGGTGGCACCGGGCGACCACGTGGCCGTGTTCGGTTGCGGCGGCATCGGGCTCAACGTGATTCAGGTCGCGGCCGCGCTGGGAGCACGAATCGTGGCGGTCGACATCCGCGACGACAAGCTCGCGCTGGCCAGCCGGCTGGGCGCCGAAGCCACGGTCAACCCGGGAGCCACCCGCTCCACCGAGAAGGCGATCCGCGCGCTGACCGAGGGCGGCGCAGACGTGGCATTCGAGTGCGTGGGGCTGCCTGCGACGCAGGCCCAGGCCTTCGGTGCGACGCGCAACGGCGGGCGCCTGGTCCTCGTCGGCTACAGCCCCGAGGCGATGCAGCTCAACAGCGGTCGCGTGATGTTCCGCGAGATGGAGATCGTCGGCTCCCTGGGATGCCGCAGCATCGACTACCCACGGGTCATCGAGCTGGCGCGCCAGGGCCGGATCCGCCTCACGGAGCTCGTGACGGGCTGCTATCCGCTGACGCACGTCAACGACGCGCTCGACGCGCTGCGGGCAGGCCAGGGCGTGCGATCGATCGTGGTGCCGTCATGAAGACACGACCGTCCACGGCCCGCGTCGACGGCAACGACCACACCCTGCACGAGGGCCCGGCCCGGGCGTTCGCCTCGCAACCGGCGGCCGGTTTTGCGTTCCGCGAGATCCTCTATACGAAGGTCGATTGGGTGGCGCGCATCACCATCAACCGGCCGGGACACTACAACGCCTACAGCACGACGGCCCTGACGGAGCTCACGGCGGCCTTCCAGGACGCAAGCTTCGACGACCGCGTGGCCGTGATCGTCTTCTCCGGCGCCGGCGACCGGGCCTTCTGCACGGGCGGCGACGTCAAGGAGTACCAAGCCCTTTACACCGCGCGTCCCCGCGACTACTGGAAGTACATGCGGCTCTTTCGCGCCTACATCGAGAGCATCCTCAACGCCGGCAAGCCCGTTATCGCCCGCCTCAACGGCATGGCCGTGGGCGGCGGCAACGAGTCGCAGCTCGCATGCGATCTGGCCGTGATGGGTGAGCATGCCTACCTGCGCCAGGTCGGTACCCGGGTCGGCAGCGTGGCGGCAGGCGGCGCCACGCAGTGGCTCCCGCTGGCGATCGGCGATCGCCGGGCGCGCGAGATGCTGATGCTCAACCAGCCGATCGATGCCTGGCGCGCCCTCGACTGGGGTCTGGTCAACCAGGTCGTGCCGACGGTCACGCACGAAGGCACGTTCATCGAACGCGCGACACCAGACCAGATCGCGGCCGCGCACAAGGGCATCGACGGCCATGCCATCGATCTCTCGCGCCTCGATCAAGCAGTGGATGATCTGTGCGGCAAGCTCGTCGACAGCTTCGCCGAATGCACACGCTTCACGCGCGAGCAAGTGAACTTCTGGAAGGGGCTGGCCTGGCATCAGACCATCGGGCCGGCCGGCGACTGGCTCGCAGTCCACTACACGGCGCTCGAGCCGCTCGAGGGCATGACGGCGTTTGTCGAGCGGCGGTCGCCGGACTACCGCGGGCTGCGCGAGCGCGCCGCATCGGGCGGCTCCAGCGAGTTCGCGTGGGGACCGTACGAGCAGCGTTGTGCGCACTGCGGCGCGGATCGGCTCCCGGCGGATTTCGACCACTGCGGCCGGTGCGGCGCCCGGCTCGAGCGGCAGGCCGGCCCGTCGCAAGGCGGCGTGTGACATGCGCGGCCCTATGCACATCGAGTGGTGGCGCCGGCCGGATGACCCGGTCGCCTGGCTGTGGCTGAACCGGCCACCGCTGAACATCCTGCACATCGCGATGCTCGAGGAGATCGACGCGGCGCTCGCCGCGTCGGCCACGGACCACGGCATCAAGGCCATCGTGGTCGGCGCCGCCGAAGGCTGCCGGGCCTTCAGCGCCGGCGTCGACGTGGCCGACCACACCGCGAACCGCGTGGCCTCGATGCTCACGGTGTTCCACCGCGCTTGCCTTCGGCTGCGGGACGCGGCCGTGCCGACGATCGCGTTCGTCGACGGGGCCGCGCTCGGGGGAGGCTGCGAGCTGGCGCTGGCGTGCGACCTTGTCGTCGCCACGCCCCGCGCGCGCTTCGGCCAGCCCGAGATCAAGCTCGCGGCGTTCGCGCCGGTCGCCAGCGTGCTGCTCGCCGAGGCGATCGGTACGAAGCGGGCCGCGGACTGGCTCTTGACGGGGCGGACCCTCACGGCCGAAGACGCCGCCGCGGCGGGGCTGGTCAGCCGGCTCCTGCCGGACGTCGATCCGAAGCCCGCGCTCGACGCGCTCGTGGCCGAGCTGACCGCGTCGAGCGGTGCAGCGCTCAGGCTCGCCAAGCGCGCCTTGCGGATCGGGGCGGCGGGCGACGACACGGCAGCTCGGCTCACCCGCGCCGAACGGCTGTATCTCGACGATCTGATGGCCACCGAGGACGTTCACGAAGGACTGGCCGCATTCGCCGGCCGCCGCCCGGCCGCCTGGCGCGATCGCTGACGCCACAGGAGAGACGCCATGGACGATGCCTCCCCGATCGTGCCCGCCCCGCTCCCGGCCTCAAACGGCTCCGGCGAGGCGCGCGCCACCGCCCTGCTCGCCGCCGTCGACCCGCGCCTTGCGGGCAACGGCGCCGGCGAACCGCCCGGCGATCTCGCCGCGCTCCTCGCGGCGTGCCGGGACGTGGTCGAGGATCCCGCGTTCCCGACGGTGCAGCGCTGGCGTGCCGACGGGGGCAAGGTGGTCGGGCACTTCCAGGTGTACTTCCCAGAGGAGATCGTGCACGCTGCCGGGCTCCTGCCCGTCAAGATCCGCGGGGCGCAGGTCGAGCCGCGCAGCGCGGACTCGCGGTTCGGGTCGTACCTGTGCTCGATCCTCAAGACGTCGCTGGAGGTGGCGTTGTCCGGGCAGATCGCGCTCGACATGTTCGTGACCCACCCGATTTGCGATGCCGCCCGGAACCTCGCGGGCGTCTGGGGCCGCAACTTCGACTATCCCTGCCAGATCCTCTACCTGCCGCAGAACGCCAACTCGCGCCACGCGGCGGCGTACCTCCGCCACGAGTACGACCGCTTGCGGCGCGAGATCGAGGCCGTTGCCGGCCGAGCCGTCACCGACGATGACCTGCGGCGGTCGATCGGCGTGTTCAACACCAACCGCCGCTTGATCCGACGGCTCTACGAGATCCGGCGCACGGCCCCGTGGAAGCTCGCGGTGGACGAGGCGTACGTGTTGGTGACGGTCGGGGGCCTCATCCAGCGTGAGGAGCACAACGACCTGCTCGTCCGCGCGATCGCCGCGATCGAAGCGCGACCCGACGCACCACAAGATCGGGTCCGCGTCGTGTTCGAAGGCGGGTTCTGCGAGCAGCCGCCGCTCGACCTGCTGCGGGTCATGGCCCAGTCGTGCTACGTGGTCGACGACGACCTCATGATCGGCCTGCGCTTCATCGTCGAGGACGTGCCTCCCGAAGGCGATCCGCTCTTCAACCTCGCCGAGGCCTACCTCGAGCGCTCGACGTACAGCCCGGTGCAGCACGACCTCCGCAAGCCCAAGGAACGGATGCTCCTCGAACGCCTGCACGGCGCGGGCGCCACGGCCGCCATCCTCACCGCAGCCAAGATGTGCGAGCCGGGCCTCGAAGACCAGGTGGCGTACGCGCACGCGCTGGATGACCTCGGGATCCCGTACTTCGTCAGCGAGTTCGAGCAGAACATGAGCAGCTTCGAGCACCTCGAGATCCAGCTCGAGACGTTCGTCGAGCGCCTGCTCTTCGCGGCGTGAAAGGAGCACAGTCATGATCGCGAACCCCGTGCCGGCCGACATCGTGGGGCGCGGCATCCGCGACGGTGCGGCGCTGTTCCGGCAGCGCTTCACCGACCTGACCGCTGCCGCGGAGCGCGGTCATCCAACCGCGTATGTGTTCGTCATGGGCAGCCTGGCCGAGATCCTGCGGTGCTTCGACTTCGAGCTGGTCTTCCCGGAGATCACGTCGTTGCAGACCGCCGTACGGGGCGCCGCCCACGAGTACCTCGGCCAGGCCGAGGACTACGGCTACTCGCCGGACATCTGCGGCTACGTCAAGGCCGACGTGGCGCTGCAGCTGCGCGGGGGGGCGCACCCGATGGGGCGGGTCCCGCGGCCCGCGCTGGCCGTCCAGACCAACGCGTGCAACACCTACCTCAAGTGGTCGGAGATCTGGGAGCGGTTCTACGGCACGCCGGTGTTCACCCTCGACGTGCCCGGCACGCGCCAGGCCGGGCGCCGCACGTGGCCGGGCGATCCCGACTTCGAGGCCGACAAGCTGTACGTCGCCCGCCAGATCGACGAGCTGATCGACCAGTGCGCGTCGCTCACCGGCATTGCGTTCGACATCGACCGGCTGCGCGAAGTCATGGACCATACCAACTCGATGATCAGGGCATGGCAGCAGCTCATCGAGCTCAACAAGCACGCGCCCGCTCCGTTCAACGCGCTGACCGACGGCACGGTCTACCTCGGTGTCATCAACGCGTTCCGCGGGACGCCGGAGGGTCGGGCCTACTTCGACGATCTGGTCGCCGAGATGCGGCACAAGGTGGCGCACGGGATCGGCGCGGTCCCGGACGAGTCGTACCGCCTGATGTTCCTCGGCATCCCATGCTACCCGATCTTCAGGCGCTTCAACGAGCTGTTTACGATCCCGGGCGGCAACTTCGTCAACTCGACCTACCTGTGGTTCGCGGCGGGCGGCGCCAACACGGGCTTCCAGTACGACCTCGACCACCCACTGGACAGCCTGGCGGAAGGGGTGCTGATCAGCGTGCGCGACGCGATGGACAGCATGTTCTTCCAGACGCAGGCCCTGGTCGACCTCGCCGAGCCGTTCGACGTCGACGGCATCGTCTTCCACGCGATCAAGAGCTGTCGTACGGTGTCGACCGGCCTGGCCGACACGCGACGGGCGCTGATGGCCGCACGCGACATCCCGACACTCTTCATCGAGAGCGACATGATGGACCGGCGCGTGGTGTCGGAGGCGCAGCTCAAGAACCGCATCGACGCGTTTTTCGAGAACCTGGCCACCCGCCGGCGGCGCGTGGCGCTCGATCGCTAGGAGGCAGGTCATGGGAACGTACACTGCCGGCGTGGATGTCGGCTCGACGCAGACCAAGGCCGTCATCGTCGACACGGCGCGCCGACCGGTCGGGTATGCGCTGATCGACACCGGCGCGCACGTCGTGACGGCCGCCGAGAACGCGTTTCGGATCGCGCTGGCGGATGCCGGCTTGCGCCGCGACGACGTCGGTTACGTCGTCGGCACCGGCTACGGGCGCTACCGTGTGACGTTCGGCGACAGTCAGGTGACCGAGATCAGCTGCCATGGGCGCGGCGCGGTCCACACCTTCCCCGGCACGCGCTCGGTGTTGGACATGGGCGGCCAGGACACCAAGGCCATCCGCGTCAACGCCGAGGGCGAGGTGCTGGACTTCTGCATGAACGACAAGTGCGCCGCCGGCACCGGGCGGTTCCTCGGCGCAGCCGCCACGGCGCTGGATATTCCGCTGGGCGAGCTCGGCCCGACCGCATTGCGGGCCGAGAAGCCGGTGAAGATCTCGACGACGTGCACGGTGTTCGCCGAATCGGAGGTGCTCGCCTGGCTGGGGCGCGGCAAGAAGATCGAGGACATCCTGATGGGCGTTCACCAGTCCATCGCATCGCGCTCGATCGCGCTCCTGCGGCGCGTCGGGATCGAGAACGAGGTCGCCTTCACCGGCGGGGTCACGCGCAACCGTGCCATGGTCGAGATCATCAACCGACACCTCGGCGTCGAGATGAACGTCGGCGAGACCTCGCACTTCATGGGCGCTCTCGGGGCGGCGCTCTACGCCATGGACCATGTGGAGTCCGACGCGGCGCTGGCCCTTTCGGGGCGGGAGGCGGTATGAGCACGACGGCCGGCATCGACGTCGGATCGACCTACACCAAGGCCGTCATCGTCGGCGACGACGGTCGCATCCTCGGCCGCGCGATGAGCCCCACCGGCTTTCGTCTCGACGATGTCGCAGCCCAGATGTTCGATAGGGCGCTGACCGAAGCGGGGCTGTGCCGCGCCGACATCGACTACGTGGCCAGCACCGGCTACGGGCGGAACCAGGTGTCGTTCCGCCACCTCAAGGTAACGGACCTGACCGCGCACGCCTACGGCGCACGGCGCCTGTTCCCCAACACCCGGACGGTGCTCGACGTCGGCGGGCAAACGATGAAGGCGAGCCGGCTCGATGCCGACGGTTGGGTCCAGTCGTTCCGGCTGAACGACAAGTGCGCCGCCGGGACGGGCGCATTTCTCGAGAAGACGGTCCGCTACATGGGCTACCAGACCGAGGACATCGGCCCGCTGGCGATCGCGGCCGCGAACACGGTGCCGATCTCGGGCGTGTGCGCGGTGTTCGCGGAGTCCGAGGTCATCAACCACCTCTCGCAGGGCGTGCCGGCGTCGGAGATCATGTACAGCGCGATCATTTCGCTGGTCGAGCGCTCGGTGCAGCTGCTCAGGCGGGTGCGCCTCGAGCCCGAGTTCACGCTGGTCGGCGGCATCCTGCGCTTCGAGGCCATGGCGGAGGGCATGCGGCGCGCGCTCGGCCAACCGGTCAACGTGCCGCCGGACGACCTGGCTCAGTTCAACGGGGCGCTCGGCGCCGCCCTCTTGGCCCAGCTGCGCTTGAGCCGCCTGGGGAGCGCTCCGCTCGCGCCCGAGGCGGCCCGCCCCGATCCAGGGGGTAGCGCGATGCCGGCGGGCGAAGGGACCGCAGCGCGATGACGGGCCCGATGGGCCTGGCGGGCGACGGTGTGCCCGAGCCCGGCAGCCCTGGCGCGGCCGCGTGCCCCACGGGGAGCTCCCAGCCGGCGGACCCCGACCTGGTGGCCGCCGGCTGGGAGCTCCGGTTCCTCGCCGACGCCGGTCGCGCGGCGGAGGCCCGGGCGCTCTACACATCGCTCGGGTTCGAAGTCCGGGCTGAAGCGGTGGTCGCCGAGCGACTCGGCGCATACTGCGAAGGCTGCCAAGTCGCCATCTGCCTGAGCCACACGTTGCTCTACACCCGGCGGCCGGCGCCGCCGCGGCCCGAACAGCCCGATCAGCCCGATCGAGAGACCGACCATGTCCAACGCTGACGCTACCCCGCTCACCTATCGCCCGCGCGGGCTGACGTACGACCAGCTCGCGGTCGGCCAGAGCTTCGTCACCGCCGCGCGCACCGTGACCGAAGCGGACGTCGTTGGCTTCGCAGGCATCTCCGGGGACTTCAACCCTTTGCACACCGACGCCGTGTGGGCAGGCGCCACGGTGTTCCAAGGGCGGATCGCGCACGGCATGCTGGTGGCGTCGATCGCGACCGGCCTGGCCAACCAGCTCGGCATCTTCGAGGGGACGACGCTCGCGCTCCTCGAGCAGCAGATCGTGTACCGCGGGCCGGTGCGCTTCGGTGACACCGTTCGCCTCGAGCTGACGGTGGCCGAGAAGGTCGCCCACGGCAAGCCGGACCGGGGGTTCGTCGCCTTCGCGACCACGGTGCGCAACCAGGCCGACGCCGCGGTGATCGAAGGGCAGTGGCGCCTGCTGATGCGCCTTGCCCCGGACCAGTAGGGCAAATCGGAGCAACCCAAGGAGCATCTCGACATGGACTTGAATGACCGCGTCGCGTGGATCACGGGCAGCGGCGGCGGGATCGGCCGCGCCACCGCGCTGCGCTTTGCCGCCGCCGGCGCACGGGTCGCTGCCAGCGACGTGAACCACGCTGGGGTAGCCGAGACGGTCGAGTTGATCCGTGCTGCCGGCGGGACCGCGGAGGCGTTCGTGGGGGACGTGGCATCGGCCGAGTCGGTCGACAGCATCGTCGACGGCGTGCTCGGCGCATGGGGCCGCCTCGACGTGCTGGTCAACAACGCCGGCATCACCCGCGACGGGCTGGCCGTACGCATCAAGGACGGCAGCGTCACGAGGCTCGCGGAGGATGCCTGGGACGCCGTGCTCGACATCAACTTGAAGGGCACGTTCCTGTGCTGCCAGGCGGTCGCCGTGCCGATGATCCGCCAAGGCTACGGGCGCATCGTCAACACGGCATCGGTCTCGGCGTTCGGTAACGTCGGGCAGGCCAACTATAGCGCGAGCAAGGCCGGCGTGATCGGGCTCACGCGCACGCTGGCACTGGAGTGGGCTCGCCACGGCATCGCCGTCAACTGCGTGGCCCCCGGCGGTGTCCGCACCCAGATGACGGCCGCGATCCCCGAGCGCCTGATGACGGCGTTGCTCGAGCGCATCCCGATTGGCCGCCTGGCCGAGCCCGAGGAAATCGCAAGCGTACACCTTTTCCTCGCCAGCGACGCGTCGAGCTACGTCAACGGGCAGTGCCTGGTGGTGGACGCCGGCGCACGGCTGTGAAGCACGAACGGAGCTGACGATGCGCTTCCAGCATGCGTTCATCCCATACCGCGGCTACTGGTCGACGCCGTTCTGTCGATGGCAAGGCAGCTTCAGCCGGCTTCACCCGTTGGCCCTGGCGGCCGAGACCGCACGCCGGGCGCTCGCGGAGCGGGCGATCCCGACCGACGCTTTCGACGGGTTGGTCCTCGGGACCACGGTCCCGTCCAAGCACGGGTTCTACGGGTCGAGTTGGGTGGCCGGCCTCATCGGCGCCACCGGCATCGCCGGCCCGGCGATCAGCCAGGCGTGCGCGACCTCGGCGCGGGTCATCGCCGCGTGCGCCTCGGAGGTCGAGTTGGACCCGGACCGCTGCCTGCTCGGCGTCACGGCGGACCGCACCAGCAACGGGCCACACCTGGTGTGGGCAGACCCCGGCGCGCCGGGCGCGACCCCCGTCACTGAGAACTGGGTCTGGGACAATTTCGGCTGCGATCCGTACGCTGGCGGATCGATGATCCAGACGGCCGACAGGGTCGCGGCCGAGGCGGGCATCTCGACGGAGGAGCAGCACGACATCGCGCTGCTACGCCATCTGCAGTACCAGGCCGCCTTGGCCGACGGCGCCGCCTTTCATCGCCGCTACATGATCGCGCCGATCGACGTCCCGCTCGGTGGCCGCAAGGTGGCTACGGTGACCACCGATGAGGGGGTGCGCCCGGCCACAGCGGACAGCCTGGCCCGCTTGGCGCCCGTCGCGGCCCGCGGGAGCGTGACGCAAGGCGGACAGACGCATCCGGCGGACGGCAACGCCGGCCTCGTCGTCACCGGTCCGTCCCGGGCACGCGCGCTGGGGCGCGACGGCGTGGTCGTGCAACTCTTGGCTTTCGGTGAGGCGCGGGCCGAGCCCGGCTACATGCCGCGGGCCGTGGTGCCGGCGGCACGCCGGGCGCTGGCCGACGCCGGTCTCGATCTTGGCGCCGTCGCGGCGATTCAAACCCACAACCCGTTCGCCGTCAACGACGCGTACTTCTGCCGCGAGACGGGCGTGCAGCCCGAAGCGCTCAACGCCTTTGGATCGTCGCTGGTCTGGGGCCACCCGCAAGCGCCGACCGGCATGCGTTCGGTGATCGAGCTGATCGAGACCCTGGCGCTGCGCGGCGGGGGCATCGGGCTGTTCACCGGGTGCACGGCGGGCGACGGGGCGGCGGCGCTGGTTCTCCGAGTGGCTTGACCTGGGACCGCGAGCCGACTAGCCTTCGCGGTCCCAGGCCGCGCCCCATCGTGACCGCCTCTTCTTCGGCACCGGACCCCGATCGTGTACCCGTGCCCGCCCGCCGTGCAGCCGCGGCCGCCGCCATGACCGTGATGGCGATGGCGGCCGTCGAGTGGCTGCTGCCGATCGTCGAGCGCACGATGGCGGCCTGGGGGTCCGAGGTCCCGTACTACGCCCTCAGCTCGGCCGACATGCTGCGGCTGCCTGCCCGCGCGGCGTGGGTGCTGACGATGGCGTGGGCCGTGGCCGCCGTGGCGAGCGCCGCGGCCGGGGCCGGCGGCGGATCTGCCGCGGCCATGGCGCGGGCGGCCGCGCGACGCGCGGCGCGCGTCGCCTCGGCCGCGGCGCTCACCGGCGCAGCCGCGACGCTGTGGCTGGCGCCGGCCGCCCTCGTGGCCACCATCCGCGTGGAGCCGGGGCTGC
>QEVT01000202.1 GCA_003576755.1 bacterium
GCCGCGCCGTCGTTGAGGCTGCTGGCGTTGCCGGCGGTCACCGTGCCGCCGGCGCGGAAGATCGGCGCGAGCCGCCCCAGGGCCTCGAGGCTCGTGTCGGCGCGCGGCCCCTCGTCGCGGTCGACCACCGTCGCCTGGCCCTTGCGGCCGGGGATCTCGACCGGCACGACCTCGGCGGCGAAGCGCCCGGCGTCCCACGCCGCGACCGCGCGCTGGTGGCTGCGCAGCGCGAACGCGTCCTGCCGCGCGCGCGGGATCCCGGTCTGGTCGTAGATGTTCTCGGCCGTCTCGCCCATCGACTCCAGCGGGAAGAGGGCCTCGAGGCGCGGGTTGGGGTAGCGCCAGCCGAGCGTCGTGTCCCACGCCGTGACGTTGCCGCGCTGGAACGGCGTCCCGCCCTTCGGGAGCGACAGCGGCGCGCGGGTCATGCTCTCGACGCCGCCGGCGATGGCCACCTCGCCGTCGCCGACCGCCAGCATCCGCGCGGCCTGCGCCAGCGCGTCGAGGCTCGAGCCGCACAGCCGGTTGACGGTGGTGGCGGCGACGGTGTGCGGGAACCCGGCCAGGAGGACGGCCATGCGCCCCACGTTGCGGTTGTCCTCGCCGGCCTGGTTGGCGCAGCCGAAGAACACGTCCTCGATCTCCGCCGGGTCGACCCCCGCGCGCGCCACAAGCGCCTTGAGGGCGACGGCGCCGAGGTCGTCGGGCCGGACGGCGGCGAGGGCGCCGCCGACCTTGCCCACGGGCGTGCGGACGGCGTCGATGACGAACACGTCTTGCATGGCGATCCTGTCCTGTGGTGTGGTCCCCGGGCTGCCGGCGTCGGCGCCCGGGGGATGATGGCGCGGCCCCCGGCGGCTAGACGCGTCGCCCGCCGTCCTCGTGGATGAAGATCCACGCCGCGACCTCGCCGATGTCGAACGCGCCGGCGGCGAACCGCCGGTCCAGGCCCGAGCCGGTGATGCCGCTGGCCGCTTCGGTCGCCTGCTGCGCGAGGATCGCCGCGGCGCGGGCGTGCCACCGGGCCCCGTTCGCCGGCCGCAGGTCGATCCACTCGCTGTGCGCCCAGCGCTCGACGGCGTCGTCGTCGACCGTCCAGCCCGGGCGCTCCCAGCGGTGCTGGGCATGGCCGCGTGCGGCGCACAGCAGCGTGCGGCCGTCGGGCAGCAGGATCGGGATGCCGACCGACAGCGCCGCGCGCCGCACGTCGTGCTCCGACAGCGCCGCGGCCTCGAGCCGGCCGGAGACCGCGCCGGCGTCGTCGCCGGCCACGGCCGCCAGCGTGCCGTAGGCCCGGCGCAGGAGCTCGGCCTCGTAGAGCAGCTTCGAGAGGCGCGGCGGGCCGAGGATCTCGAACGCGACGGAGGGCACGCCGTGCCGCTCGGCCAGGGCCCGCGCTTCGGCGATCGCGTGCTGGCGCAGCACGCCGGCGCGGTAGCTCGGCTCCATCACGGTGCTGTCGAGCGCGGCGACGACGTCGTTGCCGGTGGTGGCGCCGCGGATCTCGCGCAGCACGACGGTCGCGATCTCCTCGGGCGTGACGGCCTCCATCTGGCCGAGCGCCGTGATGGCGGTGTACTCGGCGACGCTGAAGAAGCCGTTCTCGCCGGTGTCGATGAACACGCTCTGCAGCGGCTCGCCGAGCGCCTCCCCGGCGCCGTCGAGCGCGAACGGGCGGCCGGGCTCGAGCGTCAGCGCGTGGGCCCGGTCGCAGTCGAAGAGCGCGATCGGCTGACGCCGATGGACGATCGGCCCGTAGCCGATCCGCTTCCACGTGATGGCGGCCGCCGGCTTGATCTCCTTGACCGCCGGGCCGCCCGGCGTGCGGGCCAGGAGCATCAGCAGCATCGAGTGCGCGCCGGCCAGGGCCGACTTCGAGAGCAGCACGCGCGACGGCTTCTCCTCGCCGTGGGTGTACGGGATGTTGAGCCCCATGCCGCCGGTGCCGGTGGTGCCGACCTTGACGTAGACGCGCGTGCGCGCCTCGATCATGGCCTGGCTGATGATCTGCACGTGGCGCACCAGCCACGGGATGGCGGACGCGGCGAGCAGGTCGTCGACGTCGGCGCCGAGGCCGCCGTGGTCGCCGGCGCGGCGCCGGGCCATCACGCGCCCGATGGTCTCGTAAAGCCCGCCGTACGCCAGCGCCGTGGCGGTGTTGACGGCGTCGATGACCACGTCGGGCCGTATCCCCGGCGCCAGCGGGCTGGTGCCCAGGACGAGCTGCGCGAGGTGCGACGCGCGGTACACCTCGCCGGACATCTCCTCGAGGGCGTCGGTGAGGACCTGGGTGCGCGCGGGCTCGTCGCGCAGCGCCGCGGGCGCGAGGTGCGCGAGCGACGACCGCACGAACACGTTGCCCCACACCGGCACGAGCCGGGCGGCCCCCTCGGGCGTCAGCCGCCGCAGCTCGTCGATGCCTTCGCGGGCCTCGTCCTCGGTGAGCCCGCCGACGAGGATCGTGCCGGCGCCCTCGCGCACGAGGCCGAGGCACACCGCCCGGCCCACCAGCCCCGCGCCGCCCAGGACGAGCGCGGTCTTTCCGTTGAGGTCCATGATGTTCCTTGGTCGTGATGTGTCGCCGCGGCCGCGGGGCCTGCGGGGTCAGAGGCGGCTCGCGCCGGCCGCCGCGGCGGGGTCGAGGTCCGGCCTTAGCCGGGAACCGGCCGCGGCCAGGCGTCTGAGGAGGGGCGCGGCGCGGTACCGGTCCTCGCCGTGCTCGGCCGCCAGCGCGTCGAGGGTCGCCAACACGTGGTCCAGCCCGATGAGGTCGGCCCAGGCCAATGGGCCGCGCGGGTAGCGCGTGCCGAGCATCATCGCCCGGTCGACGTCCTCGGCGCCGGCGGTCTGGTCCTGCACCGCGAACGCGGCCTCGTTGGCCAGGCAGGCCACGATCCGCGGCAGCACGAGGCCCGCCGAGTCGCCGACCCACACGGGCTCGAGCCCAGCCGCGCGCCACACGGCCTCGGCGGCGGCGGCGGCGGTGTCGGACGTCTGCACGGCCCGCGCGAGCTCGACCGTGGCCCGGCCTTCCCACGGCGGGAGCCAGGCAAACCCGACCACGCGCGCCGCGCCGTCGACCGACGAAGCCGTCAGCGTGGCGCTCGCGGCGTGGCAGCACGTGATGAGCGGGGCGCCGGGCGGCAGCAGGCGGTCGAGGAGCGCGACGTGGCGCGCCTTGACCGCGCCGTCCACCACGGCGCATTCGATGCCGGCGTCGGCGCGCCCGGCCGCGGGCGCCCAGTCGTCGACGTCGTCCACCGTGCGCGGGGCGCCACGGACGTCGATGCCCGCGGCCGACAGGCGTGCGGCGAGGCCCGCCGCCAAGTCGCCCGTCGGCTCACCCAGGATGATGATGCGCATCGACCGTCACCGCCTTCCCCTCGATGTCGACCGTGTCGCCCGCCGGCGCGGCCCGTTCGATCGCCCGCCGCGGCGGGTGCCGTGCGCTGCGGCCGCGGCCACTCGGGCGCGGGCCGGGCGCCGCAGCCGTCCTTCAGCTCGGGTCCGGGTACGCGTAGTAGCCGTGCCCGGTCTTGCGGCCGAGCCGTCCGCTCTCGACCATCGCGCGCTGGATCGGGTGCGGCCGGAAGCGCGGGTCGTGGAAGAAGCCCTCGTACACCGAGCACGCCGCCGCGTAGTTGACGTCGATGCCGATCAGGTCCATGAGCTCGAACGGCCCCATCGGGAAGCCGGCGTCGCGCGCCAGGCGGTCGAGCGTCGCCACGTCGGCGGCGCCCTCGCCCAGCAGCCGAAGGGCCTCGCCGTAGAACGGGCGCGCCACCCGGTTGACGATGAAGCCCGGCCGGTCCTGCGCCTCGACCGGCGTCTTGCCCCACAGCCGCGCCAGCCCCACGACCGTTGCCGCGACCGCCGGGTCGGTCCGCGGGCCGCGGATCACCTCGACGAGCGGCATCAGCGGGGCCGGGTTGAAGAAGTGGAGCCCGCACACCCGCTCGGGCCGCGCAAGCCCGCCGGCGATCGAGGCGACCGACAGCGTCGACGTGTTCGTCGCCAGGATGGCCTCGGCGTCGACGACGGCCTCGAGGCGGGCGAACAGGTCGCGCTTGAGGTCGAGCCGCTCGGGCGCCGCCTCGATGATCAGCCCGCACGGCCCGAGGTCGTCGAGGGCCACGGTGCCGCCGATCCGCGCGATGGCGGCCTCGGCCGCGTCCGGCGTGTGGCGGCCCTTCTCGGCGCCGCGCCGGAGCAGCCGTGCGATGCCGGCCGTGCCGCGCGCGACGAAGTCCGGGGCGATGTCGAACAGCACGACGCGGTGGCCCGACCACGCGGCGACCTGGGCGATGCCGGCGCCCATGGTGCCGGCGCCGACCACGCCGATCACCGCGTCGGCGGTCGGGCCCGACGCGGCGGCGCCGGTCCCCGGGGCGGCGGGCAAGGGAGCGCTCATCGGTGTCGCCCTAGCGGCCGGTGAACTGCGGGGGACGCTTGGCGAGGAACGCCGTCACGCCCTCGGCATGGTCCTGCGACCGCCCGGCGATCTCCTGCGTCTGGGCCTCGTAGTCCAGCGCCGCGTCGAGCGTCGACGTCATCGCCCGGTTCATCGCGCGCTTGGTCAGCCCGATCGCGCGCGTGGGGGCGGCGGCGAGCCGCGCGGCATAGTCCGACAGGGCCGCGGCGAACCCGTCGGCAGGGACGACCCGGTTGACCATCCCCAGGGCGTGCGCGTCGGCCGCCGAGAGCCGTTCGGCCGTGATGGCCAGCTCGAAGGCGCGCGGGTAGCCGACCATGTGCGGCAGGAACCACGTGCTGCCGCTGTCGGGCACCAACCCCACCCCGATGAACGACTGGATGAAGACGGCGCTCTCGCTGGCGACCCGCAGGTCACACGCCAGGGCCAGGCTCATGCCGGCGCCGGCGGCCACGCCGTTGACGCCGCCGACCACCGGCTTCTCGAGCTGGCGGATGGCGCGGATCACCCGGTTGTAGGTGTGCTCGAGGTGCTCGCGGAAGCTGAGGCCGCCGGCGGCGTCGCGGTCGCGCACGCTCGACAGGTCCTGCCCGGCCGAGAACCCGCGGCCCGCGCCGGTGACGACGACGCAGCGCACGGCGTCGTCGCGCGCCGTCTCCTTCAGCGCACCCTCGAGCGCCTTCAGCATCTCGTCGGTGAACGCGTTGAGCTTGTCCGGGCGGTTCAGCGTGATGGTGCCGACGCCGTCGCCGACGCTGTACAGGATCGTATCGCTCAAGGGATCACCCCTCCGTGTTGGGCCGTCGCCGCCGTGATTGTACCACGCCGCGCCCGCGGGCCCGACCGCCGGGGCCGCGGCCGGGTCGGCCGGGCCGCGGCGATCACCGGCCGGTCCACGTGGGCTTGCGCTTCTCGAGGAAGGCGTGCATGCCCTCCTTCTGGTCGTCGGTGGCGAACAGCATGTAGAAGTTGCGGCGCTCGGTCATGAGGCCCCGATCGAGGTAGTCGTCGAACACCGCGTTGACCGACTGCTTGGCCATGGCGACGGCCACGGGCGGCTTGGACGCGATCTCGCGGGCGAGGCGCCGGGCCTCCTCGAGGTAGGTCTCGACCGGGGCCACCCGGTTGACCAGCCCCATCTGCAGCGCCTCGTCGGCGGTGATCGGCCGGCCGGTCAGCACGATCTCCATGGCGCGGGCCTTGCCGAGGGCCTGGGCGATGCGCTGGGTGCCGCCGGCGCCGGGCATGATGCCGATGTTGATCTCGGGCTGCCCGAAGCGGGCGGTCTCGCTGGCCACGATCATGTCGCACATCATGGCCGTCTCGTTGCCGCCGCCGAGCGCCCAGCCGCTGACGGCGGCGATCAGGGGCTTCTTGATCTTGCGGACCTTGTCCCACGTCGCGAACTGGTCGCGGCGGATCTGCTCGACGACCGTGCTGTCGGCCATCGCGCCGATGTCGGCGCCGGCTGCGAACGCACGCTCGTTGCCGGTCAGCACGATCGCGTGGACGGTGTCGTCTCGATCGAGCGCCTGCAGGGCGTCGACGAGCTCGGCGATGAGCTCCGGGCTGAGCGCATTGAGCACCTTGGGGCGGTTGAGCCGCACGGTCGCGATGGGCGGGTCGGGCTCGACGAGGATGTGCTGGTAGGCGTTGGTGGTCACCGGTCAGTGCCTCCGGACGGGTGTGGCCGCCCGCGCCGCGGTTGGCCGGCGCGGGCGCCGGCCGTCCGGGACGGGGCCGTGGGTTGTGCTATGCTTGGCGGGGTCGCGGTCGGGTCCTCGGCGGTCGCCGAGGGGGACGATGCCGTGGGCGCGGGACGCCGGGCGTCCGCCGCGCGACTCCGGCCGCCGGCGGCTCACCGCGACGGGCCCGGTCCGAGCCCTGGAATGTATCGGCGAAGCGTGTCCGCGAAGTACGTCAGCCCGGCGGCGACCGCGAACGCGAGCGCCGCATGGCCCGCCAGGTTGTCGGTGCGCAGCGCGAGCTGCTCGCCGAAGCGGCGCGAGAGCGTCGTCGCCGCGAACAGCGCCGGCGCGGTGACGAGCGGCGCCGCGTCTTCCTCCCCGGCCGAGCGCGCGCGGCCCGCCTCCGACGTCCCCACGGGCCCGGGTGGCACGCCGCGGTCCATGTCGCGCAGCGCCCGCCCGGCGGCGACGCCGAGGAGGCTGCTCAAGATGATCACGAGGTCCCGCTGGTGTTCACGTCGCATGTGTCTTTGATCCGGCGGGCCGCGCCCGGACCGTCCGCCGGTCCCGCGCCCCGCGGCCGAATTATCCCGTCGATCGACCGCCGGCGTCAAGCGGCGCCCGGTGCGCCGGTCCGGCGCGGGCCTGGCCACCCGCCTCGATCGCGCCGGCACGCCGCGGTGCTGGCGGCGGTCGTGGTGCACGCCCTGGCCGGGTGCGGCGGCGG
>QEVT01000009.1 GCA_003576755.1 bacterium
CCGTCGGCGCCCGGCGCGGCGCCGGCCGGCGGGGCGCGGCCGAACGTGCCGCGGGTCGGACCGGGTGAGCCCGACGACCGCGACGACGACGCGGCGCCCGGCAGCGGCGGCAGCCGCGAGGGGGAGGACGACGGGCAGGACGACAAGGGCGGCGACAGACAACGCAGCGACGATGACAAGGGCAAGGATGACGGCGGAATGGACGACGAACGCGAACGCGACGGCGACGACGAGGGCAAGGGCAAGGGCCGGGGTCGTGACGGCGACGATCGAGGCGGCGAAGGCGGGGATGACGGAGGCGACGGGTGAGCGCCGCGCAAGCGCGCGCCAGGCTCGCCGGCGCCGCCGCGCTGGCGGTGGCGGTCGTGGCCGTCGCGGCCAACCTGCCCGGCCCGGAACGCCCGGCGCGGGCCCAGGGATCCAAGATGGCCAGCGCGTGCAGCGCCACGGTGCGCGAGGCGGCGGACGACCCGCTCCGCGACTGCCGGACCGGCGCCGTGACCGTGACGATGGCGGTGACGTGCCCGCCCGCGTTGCCGTTCCACGCAGTCGTCGTCGTCGCCCGCCACCTGCTGATGGAGGACCACCTCGACGACGCCAAGGCTGCCGCTCGCGACGCCGTGAATGTGCTCGACTTCACGCCGGAGACCCGGATGGGGGTGGTGTCGCTCAGCGTGCAGGAGCGGGTCGAGCAAGAGATGACCGAGAAGAAGGGAAGCGTCGTCGCGGCCATCGGCCAGATCAAGCTCGACAACGTCGACCCCACGCTCAACTACTATGATTGGCTGGGCCGGGCCGGGCGGATGCTCGAGAAGGCACGCGAGACGGCGGCCGCGCCGCCGCTCGAAGCCGTGGTGCTGTACTCCACCGGCTGCCCCACGGGGTTCGAGAGCTACTGCAACCGTCAGAGCGCCGCCGCCGGGCAGCTCAAGTCCCAGGGCATCACCGTGATCGGCGTGTGCAACCCACGCGCCCGCCCGTTCGGGATCCCCTTGCCCAACAACCACTGCCGCCACATCCAACAGATGGCGTCCGCCGGCTACTACTACGACCTCGGCCAGGCTTCCCAGGTCGGGCGGGCGCTCGTCGACCTCCAGGCGATGGGTCATGGCCTGCGTGCCGGGACGGTCACGCTGTCGGAACAGCTCGCCGGCGCGGTCGGGCTCGTGCCGGGCTCGGGCGTGCCGGCACCGGTGGTCGAAGGCGCCAAGCTGACCTTCACCTGGAACGGCGTGGCCGCCGGGCAGACGGTCAGCGCCACCTACGCCGTCGCGGCGCGGGGCGTCGGGCGTGCCGCGCTGCGCACGCCCGACAGCCGGGTCACCATCGTCGACAACCTCTTGCGCGTGTCGGCGCCGATCACCGTCCCGCAGCGGACGGTCGACGTCGTGCCGTGCGCCGCCCCGACCCCGACCGACGCCCCGCCGTCGGCGACGGCGACGGCAAGCCCGACCTCCGTGCTCCCCACCCCAACGGCGACCGACTCCCCCCGGCCGACGCCGACCGACGTGCCGAGCGATACGGCGACCCCGGCGCCCACGCCGGCGCCCTCGGCGACGCCGACGGCGGAGGCGCATCCCGTGTACTTCCCGGTCGCGCTGCGCCACGTGTGCACCGTGGCCGAGCGCACGAGCGACGTGGTGCTTGCGATCGACGCGTCGACCAGCATGCACGAGGCGCTCGGGGAAACGACCCGCCTGGCGGCCGCGCAGGCCGCCGCCCGACGCTTCGTGGCGCTGCTCGACCTCGGCCCACACGGCGATCAGGCGGCCGTGGTGGCGTTCAACGCCGCCGCGACCGTGTCGGCGCCGCTCGGCGCCGACCGGGCCGCGCTGATCCGCGCGATCGACGGGGTGGGCACCGTGCTGGGCACGCGCATCGATCTGGCGATCGTGGTCTCGACGGCGATCCTCGCCGGGCCGGATGCACGCGCCGGCAGCCAGCCGGTGCTCGTGGTGCTCACCGACGGCCGCCCCGACGGCGGCACCGGCGACGCGGCGCTGGCGGCGGCGGTCGCGGCCCGGGCGCGCGGCGTCACGCTCTACGTGGTCGGGCTGGGCGACGCGGTCGACGAGGCCTTCCTCCGCGAGCTCGCCGGCCGCCCCGACGCGTACCTGCATGCGCCGGACGGCGCGGCCCTGGAGGCGATCTACGCGGGGCTGGCGACGGCGCTGCCGTGCGCCGGCGGCGTCGTATGGGTGCCGTAGGCGCTGCCGCATCGGCAGACGCGCGCGCGCTTCCGGCCGAGGCCTCACGGGTCGCTCGCCCCGCGCCGGAGCGACCCCACCCGTCGGCCGACATCGTCCTGACCCACGGGTACTGCCTCGGCGAGGACGCGCACGAGGCCAGGCACATGGCGCCGTACCCACCCTTGGGGCTGCTGTATCTGTCGGCCTATCTCAAGCGCGCCGGGTTCACGCCGGCGGTCGTCGACCCCACGTTCGGCGATCGCGCGGCCATCCGGGCCTGCATCGAGGCGCGTGCGGCGCCCGTCCTCGGCGTGTACACCAACCTGTTGACGCGCGCGGCGGTGGTCGAGATCATCGGGGCTGCGCGCACGGCCGGTTGGAACGTGGTGCTCGGCGGCCCGGAGGCGGCCAACCACATCGATGCCTACCTCGCGCGCGGCGCCGACGTCGTCGTGGTCGGCGAGGGCGAGGCGACGCTGGCGGCGCTCCTCCCCGCCATCGCGGCCGACGGCGTCCACCGGCTGCACGCCGTGGCGGGCATCGCCTTCCGCGACGAGCACGGCGCCGTGGTGCGCACGCCGGCGCGGAGCCCCATGCGCGACCTCGACGCCCTGCCTTGGCCCGACCGCGAGGCCATCGACATCGCGGCCTACCTGGACTGCTGGCGCGCGCACCACGGCGCGTCGTCGCTCAACCTCATCACGGCGCGGGGTTGCCCCTACACGTGTCGGTGGTGCAGCCACGGCGTGTTCGGGTTCGCGCACGCGCGGCGCTCGCCCGGCGCCGTCGCCGACGAGGTCGACTGGATCCGCGCCCGCCACCGGCCGGACCGGCTGTGGTACGCCGACGACGTGTTCACGATCGGCCACCGCTGGCTCGGGGCGTTCGCCGGCGTGATGCGCGGACGCGGGCCCGCGATCCCGTTCGAGTGCATCACCCGGGCCGACCGCGTCGACGCGGAGGTCGCCGAACAGCTCAAGCAGCTCGGCTGCGACCGGGTCTGGCTCGGCTCGGAGAGCGGCTCGCAACGCATCCTCGACGCCATGTCGCGTGGCGTCACCGTCGCGCAGGTCCGCCAGGCCACGCGCCACCTCCAAGCGGCGAGGATCCGGGTCGGGCTGTTCCTGATGTGGGGCTACGAGGGCGAGGATGAGACCGACATCGCCGCGACCATCGACCACGTCAAGCGCACGCTCCCCGACGTGTTCCTGACCACCGTCGCCTACCCGATCACCGGCACGCCGTACCACGACGCCGTCGCCGACCGACTGGCGGCGAGCCCGGACTGGGACACCGCGACCGACCGCGACCACCGCATCCGCGGGCGCCACTCGCGGCGCTACTACGACCATGCGACCGCACGCCTTCGCCACGAGGTTGCGCTCCACCGGCTGCGGCAGGCAGGGTTGTCGCACCGCAACCTGCTCCCGGCGTCGCTGGCCGCCGCCGGCGCCTTGCGCGCGCGCGCCGGCATGCGCTGGACGGCCCGCGAGGTGGAGGCATGAGCCGCGGCGCCGGGGCCGCGCCTTTCGGCCCGCTGCCCAGCCCGTTCGACGCCGTCGCGCGGACCTACGACCGGCGCTTCACCCAGCACCCGCTCGGCCGGACGCTGCGGGCGGCCGTGTGGCGCCACCTCGACGCGGCCTTCGCGCCAGGCGCGTCGGTCCTCGACCTCGGCTGCGGCACCGGCGCGGATGCGGTGCACCTGGCGCTGCGCGGCGTCGACGTCGTGGCCGTCGACGCTTCGGCCGCGATGCTCGACGTCGCGCGCGAGCGCATCGCGGCCGCCGGCGTCGCAGACCGGGTGCGGCTGGTCCACGCGCCCATCGAAGCGCTGCGCCGGGTGGGTCTGGCAAGCGGCTCCCTGGACGGGGCGCTCGCGAACTTCGGGAGCCTCAACGCCATCGCCCCGGCCGACCTGCCGTTGCTCGGGCGCGACCTCGGGCGGTGCGTCCGGGGCAATGGGGCGTTCATCGCCGTCGTGATGGGGCCGTTGTGTGCGTGGGAGACCGGCTGGTACTTGGCGCGCCGCGATCCGCGGCGCGCCTTCCGCCGCTGGCGCCGCGGCGGCGTGACGGCCGACCTCGGCGCCGGACCGTTCACGGTGCGCTATCCCAGCGTCCGCACGCTTGCCCGCGCCGCCGCGCCGTCGTTCCGGCTGGTCGGCGCCGTCGCCGTCGGCTGTGTCGTGCCGCCGACGTATGCCGGCGGCTGGCTCGTCGAACGTCCTCGGCTCTTGCGCTGGCTGACGGCGCTCGATCGCCAGATCGCGCACCGATCGCTCGCCGTCGCCTTCGCCGACCACTACCTGGCACGGCTCGGCCGCACGCCATGACGACGGGGTGGCCGGTGGCGTGCCCCGACTGCGCCGCGCCGCTGGGCGCCCTGCCCACCGGCCGGGGCGGCACGGCCTCCGTCGTGTGCGCGGCGTGCGGCGCGGAGCGCTGCCGGCGCAGCGGCGTGTGGGACTTCCTGACCTCCGCCCAGGCCGAACGCATCTCCCCGTTCCTCGCCGAGTACACCGCGATCCGGCTTGCCGAAGGGCGTGGCGACGTGACGGCCGAGGCGCTCCGGCAGCGCCCGTGGGTGGATCCGGCACACCCCCGGGCCTGGGAGTGGTACATCCGTGCGATCGGCTTCGAGCACCTTGTGTCGCACGCGCTGCCGCCCGGCCGACCGGCGCTCCGCATCCTCGACCTCGGCGCCGGGACGGGCTGGCTCAGCCACCGGCTGGCCCAGCTCGGGCACGTGCCGCTCGCCATCGACCTCTCGGACGACCCGTGCGACGGCCTGGGCGCCGCCCGGCACTTCGACGCCGTGCTCGACGACCCGTTCGTGCGCCTGCGCGCGGACTTCGACCGGTTGCCGCTGGCAGCGGGCGCGGCGGACGTCGTCGTCTACAACGCCGCCTTCCACTACAGCCCGGACTACGCCGCGACGCTTGCGGAGGGGGTGCGGGTGCTGGCACCGGGTGGGCGGGTGGTGATCCTCGACTCGCCGCTCTATCGCTCGCACGCGAGCGGCGAACGCATGGTCGCGGCCCGCCGCCGGGCCTTCACCGAGCGCTACGGCTTCCCGTCGGACCGGCTCGGCAGCCGCGAGTACCTCGTCGACCACGAGATCGGCGCGTTGGGCCGCCGCCTCGGCCTGCGCTGGAGCGTGCACGTTCCGCGCTACGGGCTGGCGTGGACGTGGCGCCGCGGGTGGCGGCGCCTGCGCACCGGCCGCGAGTCGGCGCGGTTCGAGATCCTGGTGGCCGAGCGGGACGCAGCGACGTGACGACCACCCTCGCGCCCCGGCCGCGCTCGACCGGCACGCTCTCGGTCGGACCCACGCACGGCGCGGGCGACCCCGCGATCGCGCGGCTGCCGATCCTGATCCTGTACCCGTTTGCGCGCTGCGACTGCCGCTGCCGCATGTGCGACATCTGGCGGGGGCGGGGCGGCGCGGCGCTCGACCCCGCGCGGGTGGCCGCGGCGATCGACGACTGGCGCGCCATGGGCGTGCAGCGGGTCGTCTTGAGCGGCGGCGAGCCGCTGCTCCACCCGCGGCTCTGGGACCTCGCGGCGCCGATCGCCGGCGCGGGCATCGGCATCACGCTCGTCACGACCGGCCAACGGCTCGCGCGACACGCCCAGGCCGTTGCGCGACACGTCGACGACGTCGTGGTGTCGCTCGACGGGCCGGCCGAGGTCCACGACGCCATCCGCGGCGTCCCGGGTGCGTTCGCCCGCCTGGCGGCCGGGATCGCCGCCGTGCGCGACCAGGCGCCGCAGCCGGCCGTCACCGCCCGCTGCACCGTCCAGCGGGCCAACCACACCCGGCTGCGCGACGTCGTCGCCGCCGCACGCGCGCTTGCCGTCGACGCCGTGTCGTTCCTGGCCGCCGACGTGACGAGCGAGGCCTTCGGCCGTCCCGGGGGCTGGTCGACCGCCCGACGGGGCGAGGTGGCCCTCGCTGCGGCCGAGCTCTCGGCGCTGCGCGCGGAGCTCGACGCGCTCTACGCGGCGCATGCGGCGGACTTCGCCGGCGGGTTCGTCGTCGAGTCGCCCGCCAAGCTCGACCGCGCGATCTACGACCACTTCGCGGCGCTCGCCGGCCACGGCGACCATCGGCCGGGCACGTGCAACGCGCCCTGGGTCAGCGCCGTCATCGCCGCCGACGGCGCCGTGCACCCGTGCTTCTTCCACGCGGCCATCGGCCGTTGGACCGGCCAGCCGTTGGCCAACGTGCTCGAGGCCGCGCCCGCCCGCGCCTTCCGGGATGCGCTCGACGTCGCGACCGACCCGGTGTGCCGACGTTGCGTCTGCCGCCTGAACCTCGCGCCGCCGGTGCTATAATCGCGCCGCGTGACGGCGCGGCGCCTCCCGCCCCGCGAATCGCCCCGTGCGACCCGGCCTCACACCACCCCATGACCGATCCACACGACATCGCCCCCGCGGCCCTCAGCGACACCGAGATCGAGATCCTCCGGCTGGTGGCCACCGGTGCCACCAACCGCGAGATCGGCCGCGCCCGGCACATCTCGGAAGCCACGGTCAAGAAGCACCTCACCAACATCAACCTCAAGCTCGGGACCGGCAACCGCACCGAGGCCATGCGGCGGGCTCTGGAGCTCGGGCTGGTCAGCGTCGAGACGCCGGTCGACCGGGTCGACTCCGGCGGAGAGGGCATCCGATCGGCCGGCGGCGACGAGGCCCGTCGGTTGGCCGAAGAGCTCGAGCGCGCGCGCCAGCGGTCGCGCCACACGATTCGCGGGCTGGTCGTGACCTCGGGGCTCGTGCTGCTGCTTGGCTTCGCGTTGGCGTACGTGCTCGTGCGCGAGCCGGCTGCCGGGACCAACCGCCCCGCGGCCGTGCCCACCGCGGCGCTCGCGGCGGGTCAGCCGTTCTGGATCCCCGCGGCGCCGCTCAGCGGCGGACCCCGCAGCGGGTTGGCGCTGGCGACCGTCGGCAACACCGTTTACGCGATCGGTGGCGCGGGCGAGAGCGGGGTGCGTCCCGACACCTTGCGCTACGAGCGGGGCCTGGTCAACCAGTGGAAGCCCGAGCCGCCCAAGCCCACGGCCGTGCGCGACATCGCGGCGGCCGTGGTCGAGGAACGCATCGTCGTGCCCGGCGGCTGCCGCGACGACGGCGCGGCCGTCGACGTCGTCGAGGTCTACGACCCTGCCACCCGCACGTGGTCGACCGGCCCGCGCTTGCCGGAGCCGCGCTGCGGCTACGGCTTGGCGGTCCTCGACGGGCGGGTCTACCTGTTCGGCGGCCGCAAGGGCGACGACGTCGCCACGGCGACCGACGACATCTGGACGTACCGGCTCGGCGACGCGGCGTGGGTGGCCGTGCCCGAAGTCGACCGCCTGCCGCAGCGGCGCGCCGACCTCGCCGTGGCGGTCGTCGAGCGGGCCATCCACGTCCTCGGTGGACGCGACCCGAGCGGCGAGCTGTGGCCCGACCATTGGGTCTACCGCCCGTTCGCACCCTCGAAGTGGGACACGGCGAGCGGTGCCCGACTGCCGCAGGGGCGCGCCGGCCACGTCGCCGCAGGGCTGGTGCACGCCGGCGTGCCCCAGGCGCGGCGCTGGATCTACGTCATCGGAGGCGGGTGGGACGCGAACGTGCAGCCCGGCGCCATCCTCCTCGAGCTCGACGGCGACGGCGTGTGGCGCCCCTTCGCCGACCTCGGCAGCGTGACCGCGGGGCAGACGCCGCAGCGCGGCGCCGGGCTCACCGTGCGCAACGCCGGCGGGCAGCTCTTCCTCGGGGGCGGTCGGACCGCCGAAGGCGGCCTCCTCGATCGGACGCACATCCTCAACTTCAGCCCGCCGAGCACCCCGGCATCGGATGGGTGATCGGCGCCACACCCGGCGCGCCCCGCGCCGCCCATCCCTGGACCGGACCCCGGTCGCTGTGCTAGACTGACCGTGCGCACGGGGAGGGTGCCGCCCGCGGCTTGCGCCAGCCGTGAAGATCCCGTGCCGACAGACGTGGTGTTTCCCGGGGGACGGCCGCGCCGAGCGCGGGACGAGCGACACGGAGGAGTCGGGACATGAGCATGCGGATCGGTTCACGCCTGTTGGCGATGGCGGCGATGGGGGCGGCGGTGTTGACGGCGCTGCCGGGCGTGCCAGCACCGGTAGCCACGAGCGCCGATGCGCTCTCCCGGCTGGTCGACGTAGGCACGGCCGAGGTCCGGCCGATCGACGGGCAGCCCGCACGGCCGGAGCGGGCCGGCGATGCCGCCGACCAGGTGGACCCCGAGATCATCGAGGCCCAGGACTTCGAGGCCGCCACATTCCCCCCCACCGGGTGGGAGCTCAGGGACCTCATCAACGGCACGACCGGTGCGGCGATCCGGCACGGTTGGAGCCGACAGGTGTGCGAGACCCCGGACGGAAGCCAGGGCGCTGCGTGGTCGGTCGGCGGCGGCACCGACGGCGCCGGCCTGGCCTGCGGGGCGGCCTATGCCCGCCCGGTAAACAGCTGGCTCGTCCGCTCCGGCGTCGACACCCGCGCGTATCCCGGCGGGCTCCTCGTGACCCTCAACCTTTGGGTGGACACGCCGACGCCGGCGCCCGGGGAGCCCGAGCCGTTCCGGGTGTGCATGCTCCCGCAAGGTCAGACGCAAGCGCGGTGCTACAGCTTCAACCTCCAGCCGACCCAGCGGCGCCGTTGGCTCGAGCTGCGCGAGCCCTTGAGCTTCCCCGAGGCCGCGAGCCACGACACCGTGGACATCCTGTTCGTGTACCTCGACCTCGCGCCTTCCGGCACGCAGTCGGGGGCATTCGTCGACAACGTCGTCGTCATGGGGCTGCCCGAGGCGTCGCCCCCGACCGAGACGCCGGCAGCGACGGCCGGTGCCACGGCCACCTCGACCCGCACGCCGACCCGCGGCCCGACGCCGACGCCGACGCTCCGGCCCACGCCCACGCCGGTCGGGCGCGTGGCGTTCCTGCCGCTCCTCATGCAGGCCGCGGACAAGGACGACCCGCTGACCTTCCCCACGGCGCCGAGCACCACCATCAACATCGCGTTCGGCACCGACGTCCGCCCCGACGGCACGGTCGTGGGGGCGTCGAAGGTGTTCGCCGCCGGCATCCTGCGCCTCTGCGCCAAGGAGAGCTGGCACGGGTTCGCGCGGGGCACGACCATCGCGTGGAAGTGGCACTTCCTCAGCGGCGGGAGCTGGGTCGAGATCCCGGGCGCGGCAGACTCCGCCGACGCCGGCACCGTGAACTGGGCCCGACAGTGCATCACCAACGAACCGGGCGGCAACCCGGCGCCGCTGCCCGAGACACGCTACCGGGTGAGCGTCTACGTCGGCGATGGCCCCGACCCGGCGGCGGCCGAAGAGGCCGTCGTCACCGACAACCCCGGCCCGGGCGTGCCGACCCTCGAGCCGACGTTCACGCCCGAGCCGACCATCGCGCCGTCGGCGACGCCGGCCAAGACGCCGATCCCCGGCGCGCCCGCGTGTGCGCCGCCGATCGAGAACGGCGACTTCGAGCGCGGGTCGTCGGTCGGCTGGTTCCTCCGCACCAACGCGACCGACACCAACATCAGCCGCGTCATCGTGCGCGCCTCGGACATCGGTCCCAACGTGCGGGCTGCCGGCGGCGACTGGATGGCGATCATGGGCGGAGGCGTCGACGTCGTCGATCAGCTCGGCACCCCGCTCTTCGAGCTCCCCGATGCTTCCGACGTCGTGTCGGCCACGCTCGACTTCAAGATGGGCATCGCGACCGAGCAGAGCGCCGACGGCACGAGCGACGACACCTTCGCCCCGTTCTTCATCAACCAGGACAACACATCGGTGCAGGTGCCGCGGAGCGGCATCTCCGAGGAGAACGTGCCGGCGAACCTGATCGGCCAGTGGCTGGAGCTCGAGGCCCCCATCGACGTCACGCAGCTCATCATCAAGCGCGACGGGTGGAGCCAGGCCCGCCTGCTGTTCCAGAGCCGCAACAGCGCCGATCGGCCATCGGTGCACTTCCTGGACGAAGTCGAGCTCGTGATCTGTCTGCGGAGCGGCGCGGTGCACCGAATTGCGTTGGAGCGGTCACCGGTCGGCCCGGCGTTCGGCGCCGGCGACACGACGCTCGCCGTCACGGCGCGCGCCGAGACGGTGCCGGTGCTGCAGCCCGCATTGGACCGCCTGGCGGGCGCCGCCCTGATGGGCTGGCGCGGCGCGGCGGTCCAACGCTAGGCCTGGGCCATCGCATCGGCCCCTCGGGGCGGTCGCGCATGGACCGCCCCGGGGGCCGAGCGACGCACGTCGCATGATCCCCCCGCCTCGGCTGCGCCGCATCAAGCTGTCGCTGGCGCTCCTGGCCGCCTGCATGGGCGGCCTGGGGTGGCTGGCCACCCGGCCGGCCCCCGTCGTCGATGCCGACGCCCCCAGACAACGCGAGCTCCCGCTCTCGGACGTGTCGCCCTGGGGCGCCAACTTCTTCCTCGAGCAAGAGGTGGACGCCTGGAACGCCGAGCAGACCGTCGCATGGGCCGCCCGCGCCGGGATCCGGTGGGCCAAGCAGCACTTCCCGTGGTACGAGATCGAACGCGGGCCCGGCGACTTCCGGTGGGACAAGTACGACCGCATCGTCGACCTCTACCGTGCCAACGGCATCGAGGTGATCGCGCGGCTCGACTTTCCCGGCGCATGGGTGGCGGCCGCCGACTGGGTGCCGCCCGAGAAGCGCGGCCCGCCGGCCAACACCCCCCCGGAAGACTACGACGACTACGGGCGGTTCGTCAAGGCCGTCGCCACGCACTTCAAAGGCCGCGTGCGGTTCTACCAGATCTGGAACGAGCCGAACCTGATCTACGAGTGGGGGTACAACCCGTCGCACCCGGTGGATCCCGACGACTACACCGACATGCTGCGCACCGCGGCCCGCGCCGCGCGCCAGGCCGATCCCAACGCCGTCATCCTCTCGGCACCGCTCGCGATCAACACCGAGACCGTCGAGCAGGCCGGCAACATGAGCGACCTGGCGTTCCTGCGCGGCATGTACGAGGCCGACGCCGCGGCCGAGTTCGACATCCTGTCGGTCAATGCGTTCGGCATGGACCGGCCGCCCGAGGATGCCCCGGCAGAAGACGTGCTCAACTTCCGCCGGGTGGAGCTGCACCGTCAGGTGATGGTCGACGCCTCGGATGCCTGCACGCCCATCTGGGCCAACGAGTTCGGCTGGAACGCGGCGCCTGCGGGCATGCACTCGATGTGGCGACAGGTCACGGAAGCACAGCAAGCCGACTTCACGGTCGGCGGCGTGCGATGGGCCGGCGCGCACTGGCCGTGGGCGGGCGTGTTCAGCATCTGGTTCTTCCGGCACCCCAGCCTCCCGCGCGACGATGCCGTGCACCACTTTCGAATGCTCGACGCCGACTTCAACCCCCGGCGGGTCTACGCGGCCGTGCAGGCCGCGGCCGTGCCGGTCGTCGCCGGCCCCGGCGACTGGGCGGAGCGCTCGGAGCCCGTGCGGCTATCCGGCCTCGACGATTGGACGTGGCGTTGGGACGGCACGCCGGACCAACGGTCGTGGTCGCGGCTGCGCTGCTTGTCCGGCGCCTGCTGCCGCGCGCCCGACGACCTCGCAGCAGACTTCAACTTCATCGCATCGGAGTCGCCGCTGGCGAGCCTGTCGTTCCGCTTCCGAGGACCTTCGATCGCGGTGCGGCTGCGCTCGCTCTCCGCCGTCAGCGTCGCCGACACCGCGGTGGACGGTGACCAGCGCACCGTGACCCTGCGCGAGGCCGACGGCTGGCAGTGGCATGTCGTCGCCGACGGCCTTTCGGGCGGCACGCACGAGCTGCGGCTTGCCGTCGGCGGCGCCGGCGGACGGATCGCGATCGACGGCTTCCGCGTCGGGAGCGGGCCGCCGTCGGACCCGCGGTGGTCGTGGCTCACGGGGCTGGCGGGGCTGGCCCTCGTGCTCGCCGTCCTCGTGGCATGGGATGTGCGTTATGTCGCGCGCCGAGTTGAGGCGGTCGACGAGCCGATCCACATGGCGTCACCGAAGCTGTAGAAGCGGTACCGCTCGCGCACGGCCTCGGCATAGGCACGGTCGATGGCGGCCTTGCCCGCGAAGGCCGCGACGAGCATGAGGAGCGACGAGCGCGGCAGGTGGAAGTTGGTGATCAGCGCGTCGACGGCTCGAAACGCGAACCCGGGCGTGATGAAGAGGTCGGTCCAACCGTGAAACGCCGCGACCGGCGCGCCGAGATCGGCGCCCGGCTGCCGGGCCGCCGTCTCGAGCACGCGCACGGCCGTGGTGCCGACCGCGACGATGCGCCCGCCGGCGCGACGCGTCGCGCAGATGGCCGCGGCGGTCGCGGGGTCTAGCTCCGCCCATTCGCGGTGGATGCGGTGGTCGGCGACGTGCTCGGCCTCGACCGGCCGGAACGTGTCGAGGCCGATGTGGAGGGTGACCGTCGACCACCCCACCCCGCGGGAAGCGATGGCGTCGATGAGCGCCGGGGTGAAGTGCAGGCCGGCGGTCGGCGCGGCGGCCGAGCCGGGGGTGCGGGCATACACCGTCTGGTAGCGCTCGCGGTCGTCGAGCCGTCGGTGGATGTACGGCGGCAGCGGTGCCTCGCCGAGCCGGTCGGCGACGGCCAGCGGGGGGCGGTCGAAGCGCACCACGCGGCGGCCGTCGGGCAGAACCTTCACGACCTCGGCGAGGAGTCGCGCGGCGGCGGCCAGCTCGTCGCCGGCGCCCGCCGCGGCGCCGGCGGGCAACGCTGGATCGATCGGCCGGCCGTCGGGGTCCGGGCCGAACGCAAGCCGCGTGCCCGGCCGGACACGCCCGCCGATCAAGCACTCCCACACGCACGCCGGGTCGGCGCCGGCACCGGGTTCGGCCACGCCCACGCCGCCGTCGCCGGCCGGCCGCAGGAGGAGCAGCTCGATCCGCCCCCCGGAGGGCGTCTTGCGGCCGCGCAGCCGCGCCGGGATGACACGGCTGGCGTTGGCCACCAGACGGTCTCCGGGCTCGAGCAGGTCGACGAGGTCGCGGAACACCCGGTGCTGGATGGCGCTCGTCCCGCGATCGAGCACGAGCAGCCGCGCGCTGTCGCGCGGCTCGGCCGGCGACTGCGCGATCAACTCCGGCGGAAGGTGGTAGTCGAAGTCGGCCGTGCGCATGCGCGCTAATGGTACGCATCGCGCGGCCGGTGTGTGCGTCGGACGGGGACGGCCCGGCCGAACGTGCGGGGGTCGCGCCGGGCGTTGCCGTCAGACACGGTTGCCCTGCGGCCGAACGTCGCGTGTGCCGGGCTGCGGCCGTATCATTGGTGGCCAACGCTGCCGTCGATCCGTCATGAAAGGACGCCGACCATGAGACTCTGGGGGGGCCGATTCGCCGAGCCGCCGGACGCCGCCCTGTGGCGGTTCACGGTCACCGACGCCGATCGTCGGCTGCTCGGCGACGACATCCGCGGCAGCCTGGCGCACGTGCGGATGCTGGGCGAAGTGGGCGTGCTGAGCAAGGACGACACCGATGCCCTCGTGGCCGGGCTGACGGACCTGCAAGCGGAGGCGGACGCCGGCGCGTTCGTGTTTCTCGACGCCGACGAGGACGTGCACACGGCGGTCGAGCGGCGGCTGGGCGAGGTGATCGGCCCGGTGTCGGGCAAGCTGCACACCGGCCGCAGCCGCAACGACCAGGTGTGCCTGGACCTGCGGCTCTACTTGACCCGCGCGGCGGCGGCGCGGGCGGCGGGGCTCGAAGGGCTCGCGGCGGTGCTCGTCGACCAGGCCGAGGCTGCCGGCGCGGCGACCGTGCCGGCGTTCACCCACCTCCAGGCCGCCCAGCTGGTGCCGCTCGGCCACCACCTCCTGGCCTACGCGTGGATGCTCGTGCGGGATGCCGACCGCTTCCGAGACGCGGCGGCACGGATCGCGGTCTCGCCGCTGGGCGCCGGGGCGGCGGGCGGCAGCAGCCTGCCGCTGGACCCGGCGCGCGTGGCCGCCGATCTCGGGCTTCCGGCGGTCTTCGAGAACTCGATGGACGCGGTCGCGGACCGCGACTTCGCGGCGGAGCACGCGTTTTGCTGCGCGCAGGCGATGGTGCACCTGTCGCGGCTGGCCGAGGACGCCATCCTGTGGACGACCGAGGCCTTCGGCTGGGCGACGTATGCCGATCGCTACACCACCGGCTCGTCGGCGCTGCCGCAGAAGAAGAACCCGGACATCGCGGAGCTGGTGCGCGGACGCGCCGCGGGCGCGATCGGCGACGTGACGGCGCTCCTGGCGCTCCAGAAGGGGCTGCCGCTGACCTACAACCGCGACCTTCAGGAGGACAAGGCGATGGTCTTCCGGGCGGACGACGCGCTCGCCGGCGCGCTGGAGGCGTTGGCCGGCCTGATCGCGACGGCGCGCTTCCACCCGCCGGCGCCCTCGAGCTGGGCGACGGCGCTGGATCTGGCAGAGGCGCTCGTGGCACGGGGGGTCGCCTTCCGCGAGGCACACGCGGCCGTCGGACGGCTGGTCGGCCACCTGCTGGCAGGCGGGCGCACGCTGGCGGCGGCGACGGCCGCCGACCTGGCGATCGCCGACCCACGCTTCGAACCGGACGATCTGGCGCTGCTGGACCCGGCCGTTTCGGTGATGCGGCGTCGGACGCCGGGCGGCGGCAGCCCGGCGAGCGTGGCGGCGCAGATCGCACGGTTGCGGGCGCGGGTGAGTGGGCGATGAGGTGGCGCAATCGATCCCGATTGACCCGCCCACAGAGAGGCGACCGAGTCTTCCCATGACGATCCAAGTCCGCCGTGGAGAGCCCGGCGATCATGAGGCCATCCAGCGAATCGTGGCCGGGCCGCGCGCCGTCTGGGGCACGCTGCAATTGCCGTACCCTTCGATCGAGCAGTGGCGCAAGCGGCTCGCCGAGCCGGCCGAAGGCGTGATCCATCTTGTCGCGCACGTCGATGCCGAGGTCATCGGACATCTCGGGTTGCATACCTTCCCCCACGCCCCGCGCCGCCGCCACGTCGGGCAGATCGGCATGGCCGTGCGCGACGACTGGCACGGCAAGGGCGTTGGCACGGCGCTCATGCAGGCCGCGCTCGACTTGGCGGATCGCTGGCTCAACCTCCATCGGCTCGAGCTCGACGTCTACACCGACAACACGCCGGCGATCCGGCTCTACGAGAAGTTCGGGTTCGGCATCGAGGGAACGTTCGTCGACTTCGCGTTCCGCGACGGGCGGTTCGTCGACACCTACGCGATGGCCCGGATCAGGATCCCAGCGCCCGGCTGACCGGCGACGATCGACCAGATCTTGCCACACCCGCCCCGCCGCCCTAGAATACCGCGCCATGGCTTCGTCCGCGCGAGCGACCCGCGTCCGTCCGACGCGTCAGACCACCGGTCTGGCGCAACCCGGCCCCGCTTGACCGCTCCCGCGGCCAATGGACCGCCACCTGCGTCGCCAGACCGCTGATCGGTCTGGCGATTTTGCTTTGTCGGGCAAAGGTCGCCCGCGCCATGCCATGCCGAGCCGCGTCGCCGAAGGCGCCGGCCGTCTCAGCCCGGTGCCGCCAGCCGTCGCCGGGCCCGAACACGGGAGTCTTGCTTGACCATCCGAGCCGGCGTGTTTGGCGCCACCGGGTACACCGGGCTGGAGCTCATCGCGCTCCTTGCCGCACATCCCGACGTCGCGCTCCGGTTCGCGGCGTCGGAGTCGCGCGCCGGCCGCTCGCTGCGCGACGTCCATGCCGGCGCCCCCGACGTGCCGCTGATCCGACCACACGACGCGCCGGTCGGCGACATCGACGTCGCGTTCCTGTGCCTGCCGCACGCCGCCTCGGCCACCACCGCGGCCTGGCTCCTCGACCGCGGCCCGCGCGTGATCGACCTGAGCGCCGACTTCCGACTGCGCGATCCCGCTGCCTATCGGCAGTGGTACGGCGCCGACCACCCCGCACCCGGCCTGCTCGGCACCGCCGTCTACGGCCTCACCGAGGTCGCACGGCCGCTCCTGCCCGGTGCGCGCCTCGTCGCCAACCCCGGCTGCTACGCCACCAGCATCCTCCTTCCGCTCCACCCGCTCGCCGGCGTCGGCGCGACGCGCGGCACCGTCATCGCCGACAGCAAGTCCGGCGTGTCCGGCGCCGGGCGCGTGCCCAAGCTGCACACCCACTTCGTCGAGGTCGCCGAGAACTTCGCACCGTACAGCATCGGCCGGACCCATCGCCACATCGCCGAGATCGATCAGGCGCTCGCGGCGTGGAGCGCGGCACCGCCGCTCGTGGTGTTCTCGCCGCACCTTCTGCCGGTCACGCGCGGCATCCTGACGACGCTGTACGTGCCGCTCGCGCCCGACTGGGACCATGCCCGGGTGCACGCTCGCCTCGCGCAGGCGTTTGCCGGCGAGCCGTTCGTGCGCGTGCTGCCCGCGGGCGAGGCCGCCACGCTGGCGCACGTCCTGCGGACCAACCGCTGCGTCGTCGGCGTGCACCCCGCCGGCCGGGACGGCCTGGCGATCGTCACGAGCGCGCTCGACAACCTCGTGAAGGGCGCGGCCGGGCAGGCGCTGCAGAACATGAACGCGATGTTCGGGCTGCCCGAGACCCGCGGGCTCACCGCGTGAGCCCGCGCGTGCCGGCGCCTGCCACCCCCGCCCGCGTCGTCAAGCTGGGCGGGCGGTTGCTCGACGATCCCGCGGCGTTGGCCGGCCTTGCCGCCGCCATCGCGGGGCTGCCCGGGCGCGTCGTCGTCGTCCATGGCGGCGGCGACGCCATCGGCGAGCTGCAGGGCCGCCTGGGCTTGGCCGTCGAGAAGCGCGACGGCCTGCGCGTCACGACGGCCGGCGCGCTCGACGTCGTCACCATGGTGCTGGCCGGGCGCATCAACACGCGCGTCGTCGCGGCCCTGCACGCCGCCAAGGTCGATGCGCTCGGGCTGTCCGGCGTCGATCGCGGGCTCCTCGATTGCCGTCGCGTGATCCACCCTGCCGGTGACCTCGGCTTCGTCGGCGAGGTGGCGGCGGTGCGGGTCTCCGTCTTGGCCGCATGCATGGCCGAGCACGTGGTGCCGGTGGTCGCGCCGCTCGGCGTCGACGCGGGCGGCCAGGTGTACAACGTCAACGCCGACGATGCGGCGGCGGCGATCGCCAGGGCCCTCGGCGTCGAGCTGGACCTGGTGTCCGACGTCGGCGGCGTCGTCGTCGACGGTGCCGTCGTGACGCGGCTGGCCGCCCCCGAGGCCGAACGCCTCATCGCGGCCGGCGTGATTCACGGCGGCATGGTGCCGAAGGTGCGGGCCGCCCTCGGCGCGATCGCCAGCGGCGTGCCCCGCGCCCGGATCGTCGATCCGCAAGGGTTGGTGGCGGGCGCCGGGACGGTCTTTGCCGGGGGCCCCGCGTCGCCCGATCCCGATGCGATGGAGATCAGCACATGACACACCCGATCTGGGAGCCCGCCCCCGGCGCGCCTCACGCCGTCGCCGCGGCCGCCGGCCATGCCGATGCGCCGAGCGACGCCGAGCTCTTCGCCACCGCCGACCGCGTGCTGGTCGGCACGTACGCGCGTCCCGACATCGTCCTGAGTCACGGCGACGGCGTGTGGCTGTGGGACACCGCCGGCCGCAAGTACCTCGACTTCGGCAGCGGCATCGCGGTGATGGCGCTCGGCCACTCCGACCCCGAGTGGGCGGCGGCCGTGGCGGACCAGGCGGCGCGCCTGACGCATGTCAGCAACCTCTACCACACCCGCTGGCAGATCGAGCTCGCGACGCGCCTCGTCGCGCACTCCTTCGCCGACCGCGTGTTCTTCAACAACAGCGGTGCCGAGGCCACCGAGACCGCCATCAAGTTCGCCCGGCGCTACGCCCGTCGGGCGGCCGGCGCAGGCGACGACGACCCGTCGTTCGCCAAGACCGGCCTCGTGGCGTTCGGCCACGGCTTTCACGGGCGGACCATCGGGGCCGTGTCGATCACCGCCAAGCCCGCGTATCGGCTGCCGTTCGGCCCGCTCCTGCCCGGGGTCGCGTTCGCGCCCTACAACGACCTGGCCGCCGCCGAGGCCCTCGTCGGGCCGGACACGTGCGCGGTGGTGGTCGAGCCCATCCAAGGCGAGGGAGGCATCCGCGCGGCCGACCCGGCGTTCCTGCACGGCCTGCGTGCGCTGTGCGACCGCCACGGCGCGCTGTTGGTGTTCGACGAAGTGCAGTGCGGGCTCGGCCGGACCGGGACGCTGTGGGCCCACGAGGCGTTCGGCGTCACGCCCGACATCATGACGGTCGCCAAGCCGCTGGCCGGCGGCCTGCCGATCGGGGCGACGCTCGTCGCCGAGCGCGTGGCCGGCGCGATCGGCGTGGGCGAGCACGGCAGCACGTTCGCCGCCGGTCCGCTCGTGGCGCGCGCGGCGTGCGTGGTGTTCGACCGGATCCGTCAGCCGGCCTTCCTGGCCCACGTCCGCGACACCGGCAAACACCTCCGCGACCGCATCGCCGCGCTCGCCAGCCCGCGGGTCGTCGACGTCCGCGGCAGCGGGCTCTTCGTCGGCGTCGAGCTCGACCGGCCCGTCAAGCCCGTCATCGACGCGGCACGCCTCCAAGGGGTGCTGTTCATCGCGGCCGGCACGCACGTCATCCGGCTGTGCCCGCCGCTCATCGTCGGGCGCGCCGACGTCGACCTCGCGGTCGACACCCTCGGCGCGTGCATCGCGGCGGCCGCATGACCGACGGCCTGCCCCGGCTTCGCCCGGCCGCGGCCGGCGACGTCCCGCGCCTGGCCGCGATGGTGGCCGCCCACGCCCGCAGCGGCGACGTGCTGCCACGGTCGGCCGAGAGCATCCGCGCCGGCCTGGACGACTGGTGGGTGGTCGAGGCCGGCGGCGAGGTGATCGCGTGCGGTTCGCTGTGGGTGTACGGGCCGCACCTCGCCGAGGTCCGATCGCTGATCGTCGACGCGCCCGCGCGCGGCCAGGGGTGGGGCCGCGCCATCGTCGAGGCCCTCGTGGATGCCGCGCGCCGGCGCGGCATCCGCCGGGTGTTCACGCTCACCCGCGCCGCCGGGCTGTTCGAGCGCACCGGCTTCCACCCGACCGACAAGGCGGTCTTCCCGGAGAAGATCTGGAAGGACTGCCAGCAATGCCCGTTGCACGACGCGTGCGACGAGATCGCGCTGACCCGCGACGTGCTGACCGATGCCGACGCCGCCGCAACCGACGCCGTGGCGGACGAGGCGATCGAAGCACACGCGGTGCCGCTGGAGGGGCGTCCGATCGCCGGCCTCGCCCTGTCGCCATCGCCCGTCGCACGGGCGGCCCGAGGAGGATCGATTGCGCGCCCACACCGTCGCTGATGCCACCGTGAACAAGGTCGTGCTCGCCTATTCGGGCGGGCTGGACACCTCGGTCATCGTGCCGTGGTTGCGCGAGACCTACGGCTGCACGGTGATCTGCTACTGCGCCGACCTGGGGCAGGGCGAGGAGCTCGCCGGGCTGCGCGACAAGGCGCTCGCCAGCGGCGCCGCCGACTGCGTCATCGAAGACCTGCGCGAGACCTTCGCGCGCGACTACCTCTTCCCGATGCTCCAGTCCGGCGCCGTCTACGAGCACCAGTACCTGCTCGGCACGTCGATCGCCCGCCCGCTCATCGCCGCGCGACAGGTCGCGCTCGCCGAGGCGGTGGGGGCGGATGCGGTGGCGCACGGCTGCACCGGCAAGGGCAACGACCAGGTCCGCTTCGAGCTGACGTTCAAGGCCCTGAACCCCCGGCTGCGGGTCATCGCGCCGTGGCGCGAGTGGCACATCCGGTCGCGCGAGGACGCGCTGGCGTATGCGGACGCCCACGGCGTGCCGATCGCCCAGCGCGAACGCAGCATCTACAGCCGCGACCGCAACCTCTGGCACCTCTCGCACGAGGGCGGCGGGCTCGAAGACCCCGCCCGCCCGCCCGACCCGGCGATGTTCCTGTGGACCGCAGACCCGGCCGAGGCGCCGGGCACGCCCGAGATCGTCGAGATCGCGTTCGATGCCGGCACGCCGGTTTCCGTCAACGACGTCCGCCTGTCGCCGGCGATGCTCATCGACACGCTCAACGCCATCGGGGCCCGGCACGGGGTCGGGCGGATCGACCTGGTCGAGAACCGGCTGGTCGGCATGAAGTCGCGGGGGGTCTACGAGACCCCGGGGGGAACGCTGCTCTATGCCGCCCACCGCGAGCTCGAGTCGCTGTGCCTCGACCGCGACACGGCGCACGCCAAGGCCGGCCTGGCGCTGCGGTATGCCGAGCTCGTGTACTTCGGTCAGTGGTTCCATCCGCTGCGCGCCGCGCTCCAGGCGTTTGTCGACCAGACCCAGGCCACCGTGACGGGCTGGGTGCGGCTCAAGCTGCACAAGGGGCTCGTGACGGTCGATGGTCGGGACAGCCCCAACAGCCTGTACCGCGAGGACTTCGCCACCTTCGGCGCCGACGACGTCTACGACCAGCGCGACGCCGCCGGGTTCATCAACCTGTTCGGCCTGCCGATGAAGGTGCAGGCGATGCTCGGCGTGTCGGACGGCGGACTGGTGCGCTACGCCGCGCCCGACTACAGCCGGTTCAAGCGCGACTGAGCACCGTCGGGACCGGTTGCGACGGCCGCTGCCGGCGATGCACGACCACCGCGGGAGCGTTTCCATGGATCTCGACACGTCGAACCCCAAGGGCGAGCCCCCGGCCGTCTGGCTCGCAGACGGCGGCGTGACCAGCGCCGCCGGCTACCGGGCCGCCGCGGTCGCCGCCGGGCTCAAGGCGTCGGGAGGGCCGGACCTGGCGATCCTCGTCAGCGACCACGCCGCTGCCGCGGCCGGCGTGTTCACCCGCAATCGCGTGGCGGCGGCCCCGGTCCTGGTCGACCGCGCGGTGCTCGCCGGCGGTGCCGGCCGTGTGCGCGCGGTCGTCGTCAACGCGGGCATCGCCAACGCGTGCACCGGGCCCGGAGGGCTGGAGGACGCGCAGGCGATGCAGCGGTTGACGGCGGCCGCGATCCCGGGGAACGCCGCGCCCGAACAGGTGCTCGTGCTCTCGACCGGCGTCATCGGGCACCGCCTCCCGATGGACCGCGTGGCGCAGGGCATCGCCGTGGCCGCGGGCGCGCTGGCCGCCGACGGCGGCGCGGCCATGGCGCGCGCCATCATGACCACCGACACCCGTCCCAAGCAGTGCGCGCTTCGCGTGCGGCTGGCCGGCGGCGACGTCGTCGTGGGCGGGGTGGCCAAGGGCTCGGGGATGATCCACCCCGACATGGCCACGATGCTCGCCGTGGTCACCACCGACGCCCGGTTGCCGGTGGCAGACCTCGATGCCACCCTCCGAACGGCCGTGGCGGGCACCTTCAACCGGATCACGGTCGACGGCGACACGAGCACCAACGACACCGTGTTGGCCCTGGCCAACGGCGCCGCCGGCGTCGCGGTCGAGACCCCCGCCGACCGCGACGCGTTCCAGGGCGCCCTCGAGGCCGTGTGCCTCGCCCTCGCGCACGCCATCGTCCGCGACGGCGAGGGTGCGACGCGCTTCGTCACGGTGCACGTCCGCGGCGCGACGGACGATGCCGGTGCGGCGGCGGTGGCACGAACCATCGCCACCTCGCCGCTCGTCAAGACCGCCCTGGCAGGCGGCGACCCCAACTGGGGCCGGATCCTGGCGGCCGCCGGCCGTGCCGGCGTGCCGGTGGACCCCGATCGGATGACGCTGTCGGCCGCGGCGGGCGGCGGGCTCGCGGCCTCCGACGCGGGTGCCGCGCCCACCTTGGCCAAGCCGGCGGAGGCCGATGCGGCGACGGGCTCCGGTCGACCGCCGGTGGTGCTGGTGCGTTCCGGTGCGCCCGCCGGTTATGTCGAGCAAGAGGCGGCAGCGGTCTTCGCCGCTCCGGAGATCACGCTGGACCTCGATCTCGGCCTCGGCGGCGGGGCCGCGACGTACTGGACGACCGACCTGACGGCGGCGTACGTCGCGATCAACGCGGACTACACGACGTGACGCGGCCCGTCGAACGCGGGCGGGGAACCAGGGCGACCATCGTCTGCGCCCGTGGCGTCGGGCCGGGCCGTCGCCCGGCCACGGGGATCGCGCCTGGGCGCGTCGGGCGGCCGCCCGACGCACGTCACCAGCCGGCGTAGACGTCCGGACGGCGGTCCGCCAGGAACGAGAACCGGGCCCGCGCCTCGGCCACGGCCGCCCCGTCGACGGCGCCGGCGACGACTGCCGGCTGGCCGGAGGCCGTGGCGATGACCTCGCCGAGGGGGTCGACCAGCGCCGAGTCGCCGACATAGGCCAGCCCACCGCCCGCGCCGACCCGATTGACGCCGAGCACGAACGCCTGGTTCTCGATGGCGCGCGCTCGAAGCAGCGCCGACCAGTGTTGCCGCCGCGCTGCCGGCCAGCTCGCGATCACCACGAACAGGTCGGTGCGGTCGGCCGCGGCCCGGAACGGCTCGGGGAAGCGCAGGTCGTAGCAGATCAACGGCGTCACCCGCAGGCCGTCGACGGCGACGGTGACCAGCGCCGTGCCCGCGGCGTAGTGCCGGTCCTCGCCCGCCAGCGAGAACGGGTGGATCTTGCGATAGCAGCCTGCCTCGGCGCCGTGCGGGTCGAACACCGCGCACGCGTTGAACGGGCGCGGCGCGCCCGGCTCGACCAGGCCGCCCGCGACCCAGACGCCGTGCCGCGCCGCCAGCGCCGCGAGGTACCGGCGCACGGCATCCCCGTGGGCTGCGATCGCGTCGGCAGCCATCGAGTAGCCGGTGGCGAACATCTCGGGCAGCACGACGAGCCGGGCGCCTCCGGCGACGGCGCCGGCCGCCAGCACGTCGGCGCGCGCGAAGCTCGCAGGCGGGTCTTCCCACGCGCTGTCGATCTGGAGGCCGGCGACCGGGAGCCCCATCGGCCGGAACCCTAGAGCCACTTCACGAGCGGCGTCAGCGTCTCGACGTCCGCGCCGGCCGGGTGCGACGCCGGGATCACGCGCACGCCCAGCGAGTGCTCCCCGGTCGCCGTCGGCGTGATCGAGGCCGCCCACACGCTCGCGGCATCTGGACCGCCGGCGCCGGTGGCGTCGGTCGCCGCCATGTCGAACGTGTCGAACCCGTCCACCTGCTCGTCCGTGCCCGCCCGGATCACCACGGCCTGCACCCGCAGCTCCTCGGCCCGGAGGTGCGGGTGCCGCAGCTCGACGCGCAGTCGAACGACGGCTCCCGACTGGACGGTGTCGCCGTCCATGCCTTCGATGCCCAGATCGGCGAAGGCCACGGTGTCCCAATGCTGGTGCAGCCGCTGCTTGAACCCGACCAGCGCGAACAGACGGGCATGGCCGTCGGCCGTCAGCGTCGCGGCGTCGCGGCGGGCAGGGTCGTAGACCCGAGCCTGGTACTCACGCAGCATCCGCTCGGCCGAGAAGCGCGGCAGGATCGTGGCCATCGACTCCTTGGCCATCTCCACCCACTCGAACGGCAAGCCCCCCGACACCCGGCCCGTGAACCGCGGCAGCACCTCGTTCTCGATCGCGCCATACACCGAGGCGCTGTCGATCTGGTTCTGGTACTCGGGGTCTTCTTCGGCCGCGACGTCGTCGATCATCCAGCCGTTGCGTCCGTTGAACGCTTCGGGCCACCAGCCGTCGCCGACGCTGAGGTTGAGGGTGCCGTTGACGCCCGCCTTGATGCCCGACGTGCCGCTGGCCTCGAGCGGGCGGGTGGGCGTGTTGAGCCAGACATCGCAGCCCGCCACCATCAGCCCGGAGAGGTGCATGCCGTAGTCTTCGAGGAACAACACGTGACCGAGCAGCCTCGGTCGGCGGGCCAGCTCGACGACGTCGCGGATCAGCGCCTTTCCGAGGTCGTCGGAAGGATGTGCCTTGCCGGCGAACAGGAACACGATCGGGACGTCTCCCGAGACCAGGCTCTCCAGCCGCTCGAGATCGCGAAACAGCAACGTCGCCCGCTTGTACGGCGCGAAGCGGCGCGCGAACCCGATCACGAGCGAGTCCTCCCGCAGGTGGCGCAGGGACTCGGAGAGCGCCGCCGGATGCTCGCGGCGCGACACCCACGTGCGCGGCACGTTGGCGCGCAGCCAATCGAGCAGCCGCTGCTTGGCCGACAGGCGCGCCTGCCAGAACTCGCGCGCGTCGAGCTGCCGCACGTGGTCCCAGTACGCCTCGTCGGCAAGGTGGGCGCGCCAGTCGTCGGGCAGGCGTGCATCGAAGAGCGCGTGCCACTCCGGTGCGAGCCAGGTCGGCACATGCACCCCGTTGGTGATGGCGGCGACCGGCACCTCGTCCTCGTAGAAGCCGGCGTAGAGCGGGTGGAAGAGCCGCCGCGAGACCGCCGCGTGGATGCGGCTGACGCCGTTGACGCGGTCGCTCCCGCGCAGCGCCAGCGCCGTCATGCTGAAGCTCGGGTCATGCTCGGCCCACGGGGCCTGGCCAAGCCCCGCGATCGTCGCGCCATCCTGGAGCAACACCGGTTCGAGGGGGGCGATGTACGGGCGGATCAGGTCTTCCGGAAACGCGTCGTGGCCGGCTGCGACCGGCGTGTGGGTGGTGAAGGCCGTGGTCTGCCGCACCAGCGCGAGGGCCTCGTGCCACTTCAAGCCTCCCTGCACGAGGTCCACCAGGCGCGCGAGGATCAGGAACGCGCTGTGGCCCTCGTTCATGTGATAGACCTGCGGCGTCAGCCCGATCGCCTTGAGGAGCCGGTAGCCGCCCATCCCCAGCACCATCTCCTGGCGCAGCCGATGGCGCTGGTCGCCGCCGTACAGGCTGTCGGTGAGCGCGCGGTCCTCGTGGCGGTTGGCTTCGATGTTGGTGTCGAGGAGATACAGGTCGACCGTGCCGACGGCTGCGCGCCAGGCCCGCGCGTAGACCGTTCCGCCCGGCAGCGGCAGCTCGACGGTGACCGGCAGGCCGTGGTCGGTCGTCACGAGCACGAGCGGGTGGTTCTGGGCCACCAGGTGCTCCTTGAGCGGTTCCTGCAGGCCGTCGGGCCGGAGCCGCTGCTTGAAGTACCCGTGACGGTACGCCAGGCCGACCGCGCACATCGGCAGGCCGAGGTCGCTGGCGGTCTTGAGGTGGTCGCCGGCCAGCACGCCCAGCCCGCCCGAGTACAGCTTGAAGCTGTCCACCAAGCCGTACTCCATGCAGAAGTAGGCGATCTCGGGCCGGGCACGACGCTGCAGCGCGTCGGCCAGGTCGTGCACCGCCTGATCGACGCGCGCCACGAAGGCCGGCGATGCGGCGGCCGCGGCGAGCTTCGCGCTCTCGACGTGCTCGAGGAACTGGACCGGGTTTCGGCCGGTGTCGGACCAGAGGTCCGCGTCGAGCTCGGCGTACAACGACGCCGCAGCCGGGTGCCACGACCACCAGAGGTTCATCGCCAGCTCGCGCAACCCCGCGAGCGACGCGGGGACGGCGTTGCGCACGCTGAAGGCGTGCAGGCGGGCCGTGACGGCCGACCCGGTGGACACCGGACGGGCCTTGAGGCTCGCCAGCGCGGCGAACCGTCCCTTGGGCATCGTGCGCGCGCGCTCGGCCGCGCGTTCCGCGGCCTGGGCGTGCGCCTCGAGGTAGGCCGGGGCGAACTGCTTCCAGCGGCAGGCGTGGCTGGTGCGGAGGGCGGCGGCGGCCAGCGCGCGGCGTTCGTCGGGCGACAGGCCGAGGAACGCGACGAGGTGCTCCATGAGCGACTGGCTCACCCACTCGAACGCCCGCCCCTGGCGCGCGACCACCGCCACGCCGGTCGCCGGCCAGTCGCCGCGGTCGCGCGCCCAGCGCCCGAAGCCGGCCAGGTCGGTGGTGATCGTCGGGACCCCGAGAGCGATGCTCTCCATCGGCGTGTAGCCCCACGGCTCGTAGAACGAAGGGAACAGCGTCAGGTCGGCACCGACGACGAGCTCGTAGTACGTCTCGTGCACGAGGGGATCGTTGCCGTCGAGGTACACCGGGACGAAGACGACGTGCACGGCGTTCTCGGGCCGGTTCAGCAGCCCCTCGTCGGCCAGCCGCCGCAGGATCGGGTCGGAAGCCTCGTGATGCAGGTCGTGGGTCGAGAGGTAGGGTTGTTCGACGCGCTCGCCCGTCCGCGACGCCTGGAGGATGGCCCGGCGGGGGCCCGCGTTGCCGGCGGGGAACAGCGCGAACACCACCACCCGACCCCCGGACCGGGTGCGGAGGTCGTGGTCCAGCGCAGCCAACGCGTCGAGGGCGACGTCGATGCCCTTGTTGACGAACTCGTAGCGCCCGGCGCACACGAAGAGCTCGGTCTGGTCGCGATCGTAGGTCGTCGCGGTCGCCAGCGTCGCGATCTCGAAGAGCCGAGCGCGGGCGGCGTGCACGGCCGTGGGCTCGCGCAGCAGCGCCGGGGGGAAATCGTCGTCCATCCCGTTCATGAGGATCGGATCGGGCGCTCGGCGCAGGAAGTGGAGGCACTCCTCGGCCGTGATCGCGCTGACCGTGGTGAAGCAGTCGGCCTCGCGCGCGGCAATGGACTCCATCGAGTGCTTCGACGGCACCCCGAGCTCGCGCGCGGTGGCGTCGGGGTCGACGGCGCCCATCGTGTCGTAGAGCTCGGGGCTCGGCCGATTGGCGGCGAGCGCCCGACCGAGGGTGGTCGCGTGGGTCGTGAAGACGGTTCCGACCTCGGGCACGCGCCGCTTGAGGTAGAGCAGCGTGGCGCCGGTCAGCCACTCATGCGACTGAACGACGACCGCGAGCTGGCGGGGCAGGAAGTAAGCCGATGCGAGCCGCTCGACGGCCTGACCGACCGCGTGGCTGAACATGACCGGCTCGAGGTAGTCCCAGCCCCCGGCGATGGAGTCGAGCCGATACCACTCCCAGTACTGCGCCAGGATCGCGTCCTTGTGGGCCAGGAGCGCGTTGTGGTCGACGAGCAGGCAGCGCGGCTCGCCGGGCACCAGCCATCGGCCCATGCGACAGCCGACGGGCGCATCGGCGAGGGCCTCGTGCAGACCGGCGTGCCAGATCTCCTCGCGGAACACCGGGCGCGTGCCTTCGGCGCGGGCGAGGTCGGGACCGACGACGATGTAGCGGGTTCCGTAGCGCGCCTGCATCGCACGAACCTTGGTGGCCAAGACGGTATGGATCCCGCCCACCATGTTGCAGACCTCCCACGAGACCTCGATCAGGATGTCAGGGCTGCTCATGCGGCGGTATCGGGCTCCATGGTGGTTCGGCCTCCCTGGGCCGTGGGGGTGGCGCTCGGATGGGCGGCGGCGTTCGCCGGGGCGGGGGTGCCGAGCCGAAGGGGCGGTGAGATCGGTCGGCGGCGGCGCATGGCGACCGCCGCCGCCGGCGCATCGGCGCCGGCGTGCGTCAGTATGCCACCGACGGGGCCCGGGATGGAAGTGGCCGGCGCGTCACCGCGTGGTACACGTTGCGCGTGGACGCCGCGGCCGCGTCCCAGTGGAGGCGGCGGGCCTCGTCGCGCGCCGCCGCGGCCATGCGGGTCCGCAGCGCGGGGTTGCGCACGAGCCACACGATGGCGCGGGCGATCCGGTCGACGTCCCAGCCGTCGACCTTGAGCACGTGCTGCACCAGCTCCGCAACGCCGGACTGCCGCGACACGACCACGGGCGTGCCGAAGCTCATCGCCTCGAGCGCGGCGATGCCGAAGGGGTCGGACACCGACGGCATGACGAAGACGTCGGCGCCGCGGTAGGCCCGCGCAACCGCGGCGCCGTGCAGGAAGCCGGCGAACGTCACGGACGTCCCGAGGCCGAGCGTCTCGGCTTCGCGCGCCAGATCGTCCAAGAGATCGCCCGTCCCGGCGACGACGAAGGCGGCGTCGGGCACGTGGCGCACCACGCGGGCGGCGGCACGGACGAAGTATTGGGGACCCTTCTGGTGCGTCACGCGGCCAAGGAAGAGCACGGTTGGACGGGCCGGCGGCACGGCGGCGGCCGGGCGCGGGTCGGCCGGCATGGTGACGCCGTTGTGGACCACGTCGATTCGGTCGAGCGGGACACCGTGGAAGCGATGCACGCGCGCCCTGGCGTACCGGCTCACCGCGATGATGCCGTCGGCCGCCAAGAGGCCGTCGTGCTCGATCGCGACGATCCGCGGATCGGGCCGGTCGCCGGCCCGGTCGTGCTCGAGGCTGTGGACGTGCACGACGAGCGGCTTGCCGTGCTGGCGCGCCACCACCGTGCCCGCCGGCCACGTCAGCCAGTCGTGGGCGTGGACGAGGTCGAAGTCATGCCCGCTGGCGAGCGCGGCGACGCGATCGGCATAGCGGCCGACGTCGTCGAAGAGGTCGCCGCCGTAGAGGGCCATGGCAGGGCTCTCGGTCGCAGGCGTGGCGGGCTCGGCGGAGCGCTTGGCCGCAGCGCCGGCCGTGCCCCCGTCGCCCGTGCCCGGGGCGCCAGGCGCAGCCGCCGTCTGATATGGGCGGAGGCGCGCCGCGACCCGCAGATGTCGGACGCCTCGCGGTGCGGCGGGGGTGCCGGGATCAACTTGGGCCTGGTGGCCGGCGGCGCGGAGGCTCCGCGCGGCGTCAGGATCGCGGGGAGTCCGGCGGTCGTCCGCCGCCTCGAGGCGCATGTGGGCCGCGTCCTCGTCGCCATGCACGCGTGGGACCACGAAGTCGATCTCGACGCCGGCGCGTGCCAGCGCGGTCGTCAAGCCATGGCACGCGGTCCCGAGCCCGCCGCTGATGGAGGGCGGGTACTCCCAGCCCAGCATGAAGACCTTCACGGAGCCACCTCCTCTCGATCGGCGCGATCCTGGGCGGTGGGGCGATGGCCGCAGCTACGGCCCGCCCGGCACGCCGAGCCCGCGCAGCCGTTCGCAGGCCGCCCGCAGCGTCTCCTCCCGCTTGCAGAACGCAAACCGCAGCAGCCGCGCGCCCTCGTCTCGCGCATCGCGGTAGAACGCGCTCGGCGGGATCGCGGCCACCCCGACCGACTCGACCAGCCGGCGGGCGAACGTGCGGTCATCGTCGGAGGTCAGCCCCCCGAAGCCTGCCAGCACGAAGTACGTCCCGGCCGGCACCGCGACCTCGAAGCCTGCCTCGGCGAGGCCGGACACCAGGAGGTCGCGGCGCGCCGCATACGCCGCGCGCAGACCCGCGAAGTAGTCGCCGTCGAACCGCTCGATGGCTGCGGCCATCGCCACCTGCAGCGGCGTCGCCGCGCAGAACGTCAGAAACTGGTGCGCCGCCTGTGCCGCGGCCACCAGCGGCGCCGGGCCGACGGCCCATCCGACCTTCCACCCGGTCAGCGAGTAGGTCTTGCCCGTGCTCGAGATCGTCAGCGTCCGGTCGCGCATGCCCGGCCGTGTCGCCATCGGCACGTGCGCGTGCCCGTCGAACGTCAGGTGCTCGTACACCTCGTCGGCGATCACGACGACGTCGTGCGCCCGGCACAGGTCCGCGACGGCATCGAGCTCCGCCGGCGTGAAGACCTTGCCGGACGGGTTGTGCGGCGAGTTGAGCACCAGCGCCCGCGTGCGGCGCGTGAAGCACCGCGCCAGCGCATCGAGGTCCACGGCGAAGTCCGGAAACCGCAACGTGCAGCACCGCACCGTACCGCCCGCCAGCGCCACGACCGCCGGGTAGCTGTCGTAGAAGGGCTCGAAGAGCACCACCTCGTCGCCGGGCTCGAGCAGGCCCAACAACGCCGCCGCGACCATCTCGGTCGCGCCACAGCCCACGGTCACCTCGGAAGACGGGTCGAGGTCAAGCCCGTAGTGCCGCTTCATCTTGCCGGCGATCGCCGCCACCAGCTCGGGGCGACCCATCGAACGGGCGTACTGGTTGTGACCCGCCCGCAACGCGGCCGCCGCGGCCTCGACGATCTCCGGCGGCCCGTCGAAGTCCGGAAAGCCCTGCGCCAGGTTGATCGCCCCGTGCGCGTTGGCCAGCGCCGTCATCTCGCTGAAGACCGAGGCGCCGAACGGTGCCAGCCGGGCGGAGACCATCGCAGGGCGCCGAGCTCAGCCGAACGGCAGCAGCGCGCGGCCGACGGCCTCGCGGAACGGCCAGGGGATCGCCGCCAGGACGGCGATGAGCGCAAGCCCGAACCACACCGCGGCCGCCCGGTGCTTGGCCGCCGCGCGCTCCGCCCGTCGGCTCCGCGCGCGTCCGATGTGCGTCGCCACCACCGCCAGCAGCATCAGCACGCCGTGCTCGATGCTCCAGAAACGCAGGGTGCCGTCGCCCATGGCTGCGCCCATGTCCGCCAGCGCCGCCTGCACGGTCGGGCTCATCCAATAGAGGGCAAGACCGACAAGCAGCTGGACGTCCATGCCCACGGTGAACCAGCGGCCGACCCGATCGTCCATTGGCGTCCATGGCGCGCCGCCGAGTCGGCCGCGCCAGGCCAGGACGACGGCCATCGCGCCGGCAAGGAGCACGAGCCAGCGGACGATCGAGTGCGTGGCGAGCAATGCGTCGAACATGGTTTGGAGACCCTTCTGGGTGTGAGCGGATGGTCGCCGAAATCGGTCGGGCGCGCCGCGCGCGGCAATGCCCAGGCGGTCCGGGCAGCGCCGTGCCGGGCGCCCGCTACAGCCGCAACCGCCAGAGCACCGCGAAGACGGCGCCGACCGTGCCGACGATCCCGAGCACCGACCGCCATGGGCGATCGGCCGGCACGTCGTCGAGCGACCCGGACCGATGGACCGCGGAGCTTCCGAGCACGATGAGCACGAAGGCCGTCCATGCCAGGAGCGGGATCGTCACGAACCCGAACCAGTTGATGTAGCGCACCGCACACGACACCCCGATCTTGCAGGCCGAGCTCTCCGCGATCACGCCCCTCTCGATGAGGAGGTGGTAGCTCGAGATGCACCACCCGGCCGCGGCCAGCGCGATGGCGTAGCGGGGCAGCGCGCGGTCGCGCCACCACAGGCCGAGCGGCAGGATGATCGCCAGCGGGTACATCAGGATGCGCTGGTACCAGCACAGCGGGCACGGCACGTAGCCGCGCACTTCCGAGAAGTAGAGGCTGCCCAGCGTGGCGACCCATGCCACCGCCAACGCAACGTGGAGGCCGTTCCGCTCGAGCCACGTCGGCACCGCCGCCGGCGCGTCGTCGCCGTCGACGGCGACGGCGGATGGCCTCGGGCGGGCGGCGACGGCAGGGTCGGTTGCGGCCACGCGGTGCTCCTTTGGACAGGGTTTCGGCCAAGTGCCGCAGATTATAGCGTCTCGAACCCGAACGCCGCGATGGTCGGCAGCAGCTCGGCGCCGTTGAGCCGGTCGAACGCCTCCGGATCCTCGACGGACCACTCGGCGACGGCGTCGCGGATCCTTCGGACCGCGGCCGACACCGCGGCGGAGTCGACCGGGCGGCCGGCCGAGCGCTCGCCATGCCAGTACGCCAGCTCGAGCTGGTCCGTGGTCGTGCGAGCCACGCGCCACAGCGACTGCAGCCCACGCGCCAGGTCGGTCCGCCACGCGGCCGGCGCAGCGTCGCCAAGGGCGGCCACACGCGCCGACGCGTCGCGCCGCGCCTGGTCGATCGACCGGCGCCGCGCCTCGAACGCCTCCTGCGTCGTCAAGCCGCCGTGCGACTGCACATACGCCAGCATGCCCGCGATCCGCTCGCGTTGGTCCCGGCTCTGTCGCCCTCGGAACGCCCGGCCGTGGTCGGTCAGGTCGACGCCCTCCGGGCTGAACAGGCGGGCGACCAGCGACGCGGATGCCTTGTACAGGGCGAAGGCCGCCTCGCGCGACGGCGCGGGATAGGTCTCCCCGATCCAGGCCCGCAGCAGCGCGTCGGGGTCGGCCTCGGGGTCCTTCGCCAGCCCGGCCAGGACCGCCACGTTGACCGCGTTGCCGTACGGCACGCCGAAGATCGGGTTGGCGGACGAGTTCCAGTTGATGCGAACGGCGACCCGGCGCCCGCCGGCGGCGACGAGGCGCCGGATGCGCGCGGCGAACACGTCCCCGAGGTAGGCGGGGAACGCGTTCCACCCGGCGTACTCCCCCCACGCGTCGAACTCGACGACGACCCGCGGCCCGACGTGGTCGAGCAGGTGCGAGGCCGGCGCCAACGGCACGAAGTCGCCCTCGGTGTGCTTGATCGACACGACGACGTTGGGCGGCAGCCGGTCCACCGCCGCCGCGAACGCCGCGCCGCCTGCGAGGTCGGCCAGCCGCCCCCAGGCGCGGACCTGCACCTCCTTCGGCGCCCCTGCGCCGGGTGTGCCCGCGCTGCCCGCCGTCTCCGCCACCAGTCGGCCGAGGATCGCGTCGGGGTCGACGGGGCGGCCGTCGGCGTCGACGCACTCCGTCACCGACATGTCGGCCTCGTCGGCGGTGAGCTGCAGCCCGTCGACGAACGGTGCCGCGCGCCAGAACGCCGCGAGCTTCGCGCGATAGACCGACCACAGGAACGGGCCGTCGACGCATGGCGCCGCCGCGGTGGCCATGTGCGGCCGCAGCACCGCCAGGACCTCGTCGGGGAAGCTCAGCTGGTTGGTGTGGAAGATCAGCCGCACCCCGCGCGCATGGGCGTGGGTGGCGACGTCGCGCAGCGCGCCGAGATACAGCGCCGCGTCGGCGGCCCGGGCCGCCGGGTCGGGAAACGCCGCGGCGCCGACGTTGCCGATCGGCTCGATCGCGAAGTCGTAGGTCTGCACGTCTTCGAACCCGCGCGAGAACACCACGTACGACCCGATCCCGAGGTCCGCGCCGCGATCGATGTTCGCGCGGATGGCCGACACGTGCCGCGCCAATCGCTCCGGGTCGGGCTCGAGCTGGCGGAGGTGGTGGTGGTCGACGAACGCGAGATCGAGCGAGCTCGCGGGCGGCGGTGGCGTTGGCGGCGCCGTCGCCGGCGGTGGCAGTGCCGCGCAGGCTGCCAGGCCGATGGCCAGGACAGGCGCGAGAACGACCGCGCGCCCTGGCTCAGCCATCCCGCGCGGCCGCCGGTCGGTCCTGCCGTGAGACGGCCTGGTCGCCCACGGCCGTGCCCGCGACCGCCACCGGCAGGAACACCGCTCGAGGTGCGGTGGCGGCGAGGCCGAAGACGTGCACGGCCTGCCCGCCGCGGTCGGTGACGAAGACACGGCCGTCCGCGGCCGCCGCGACGTCGCTCGGCGCCTCGGGCGCGCCACGTGCCGGCGCCGGCAGCACGGCGGTGCCGAGCACCGCGCCGCTTGCCGTCAGCCGCACGAGGCTGCGGGCGGCAAGGACGACCGCGAACCCGCCGTCGGCCAGCGGCGCAAAGCGGATCGCGCCGGCAGGGACATCGACGCCCCCCACGACCCGGCCCGCGGCGTCGAGCCGGAGCAACCTGCGCGACTGGGCGTTGAGCACCGCGACCGATCCGTCCGGCAAGACGTCGAGGTCGACGAGCGCCAGGCCGCCGCCCTGCTCGGCCAACGGCCACTCCGCCCGCCGCGACCCGGTCGCCAGGTCGAGCACCAGGACGCGGCGCCGGGCAGCGTCGAGCGCGTAGACGGCGCCGCGGGCCGGGTCGTGCCCGAGGGCGATGATCTGCGAGCGCTCGGCGCCGTCGATCGGCTCGGCCCAGTCGAACGACCACGTCCGCGCGGGCTCGCCGGCCGCGCCGGCGCGGCCATACCGCTCGATCCGGATGCGTCGGTGCCCTTGCGGCGCCACGTCCGGGTCGCGCGGGTCGTCGATGCTGCTCGCCGTCCGCGTCCGCACGATCAGCCAGTCGCCGTCTGCCGTGGCATCGGCCAGCTGCATGCCGAGGCGCCGGAGGCCGTGCGTGACCCGTCCGCGTGCGTCGAACCGTTGGGCACGTTCCATCTCGTCGACGACGTACAGCCCGCCGTCTTCGCCGACCGCGGCCCGGATCGGGTGCGACAGCCAGCCGGGCTCGATCGGCGGGAAGCGCCACGTCCAGAGCGTGGTCAGCGTCCGACCGCCGTAGCGCACGGCCGTGACCCCGCCCTCGCGATCGCCGGTCGGGCCGTCGAGCAGGTACAACGTGTCGGGTGCCGCCGCCGCAATCGCCCGCACGTCGCTGCCGACGCCGACCGCCGCGTGGTTGCCGCTCGCGCGGTCGAAGTCGGTCACGAGTCGGCCCCCCGTCCCGTCGAGCATGAACACCCGGCCGGTCGGATCGATGGCGATGTCGCGCGGGTTCCAACCCCGGATCTGGGTGCGGGGCGGGATGACCTCGCCGTCGGGGCCGTACACCCAGAGGATGGCCGGCCCGCCGGCGACCGGCGCCTCGGTGGCGATCCAGATCCGTCCGTCGGGCGCGACCGCCAGGCCGTTGGGCAGCGTGGCCTGATCGGTCGGCGAAAACGGCACCGGGATGTTCACCGCCCGGCTGCCGTCCGCCTTCCGGCCGACGATGGCGCTGGCGCCCCGATCGAACACGAACACACGGCCAGCGGCGTCGCGAGCGATGGCTTCGGGCTTGGCGTAGTCGTTCCAGTGGGCGACGAAGTCGCCTGCCAGGTCGAATACCGCCAACCGCCCCTGCCGCCGGTCGGCGACGAACACCCGCCCGCCGGCCTCGTCGACCGCGATGCCGAAGGGGTGGTCGAGGCCGCCGTTGTCGAGGCCGGGCCGGCCCACCTGAAGCCTTGCCGTGCCACCGGCGTCGAACCGCAGCGCCCGGCGCAGGCCGGCGTCGACCACCCAGGCGGACCCGTCGGCGCCGACCGCGAGGTCGACCGGGTCGAGCACGCCGCCGGGCTCGGGCTCGAGGTCGGACTGCCACGTGGCGATCCAGGCAAGACCCCCGTCGGCTGCACGCGCGGGCGTCGACGCCGGTGGCGCCGACACCGCGACGGCGACCCCGCACGCCGCGACGAGGCCGGCGGTGCGCCAGGCGCGGCTAGCGCGGCGTCGGCGGCACATCGTCCAGCGTCCGAATGAAGGCGATCAGGTCACCCATCTGGACTTCGTCGAAGGCGTAGGCGGCCATCGCGGAGCCGGCGCGCCCGTTCGCGATCGCATGCCGGATGAACGCATCGGTCGCGGTGGCCTGGAACACCGGACCCGCCAAGCGCGGCGCATCGACGCCCCAGCCGTCCGGGCCGTGGCACACGGCGCAGTGTTGGTCGTACGTGGCACGGCCGGCCGCGGCATCGCCCTCCGCCCGATACGCGCCAAGCGCCACGGGTGGCGCGGCCTGCCACCGCCGGATGTGGCCGATGATGGCCCGGACCTGGCTGTCGGTCAGGAGTGGGCCGCGCTCCGCGGCGAACGCGGGCATCTTGGTGCCCGGCACGCCACGGGCCGCCTCCCCGGGACGGCCCTGCGCGATGGCGGCATACAGGAACGCGTCGTCCGCCGCCGCGAGGAGGTCTTGCCCGTTGAGGTGCGGCGCCGACTTGATGCTCGGGTCCGAGCGGCCGTCGGCGCCGTGGCACGCCGCGCAGTACTGGAGGTAGAGCGCTTCGCCCTCCGTTGCCGGAGTCCGTGAGGGACCCGGCGGCACGGCCGCCACCGCCGGTGGCGAGAGGGCCGCGGTCGGCGCGGACGACGGCAGCGGCGCGTCCTGGCCGCCCCCGCAGCCGGTCAGCGCCGCCACGAGCAGGGCGAACACGGGTCGGGAGCGGCGCATCACGACGATCGTCATGGCGATGGGGGTTCCTTACGGGCGAACGGCGGGCCGCGGTCCGGCACCGCGCGGAATTATAACGCCTGGGCCACCCCCGCTGGCACCCCGCCCGCCGACGCAGCGGCGGAGACCGCCGCGGGGACCCCCGCGGCGCCGATGGTATACTACCGCGCCATGTCACTCGCCGCCCCTCGGCGCACGCAGCGCCTCGCCGAGGCCGACGCCCTGGCGGCCGTGTTCGGCCGCCGCGCCGCCGCGCTCGATGCGGAGGCCGCCTTCCCGCACGCCAACGTCGACGACCTGCGCGCCGCGGGCTGGCCCGCGCTCGTCGTGCCGCGCGACCTGGGCGGCGACGGCGCCGGCCTGCTCGATACCGTCCGCCTGGTCGAGCGGCTGGCGGCGGGCGACGGCAGCACCGCCCTGGCGTTCGCCATGCACCTGCAGACCGTCGGGGCGGCGGCCGCCTCGCGCGGCTGGCCGGCCGCGCGCTTCGCCGCGGTGTGCCGCGACGTCGTGGCGCGCGGCGCCCTCGTCAATGCCTGCGCCAGCGAGCCTGAGCTCGGCAGCCCGAGCCGCGGCGGCCTGCCGCGGACGGTCGCTCGGCGGGTCGGCGATGGATGGCGCATCACCGGGCGCAAGTCGTTCGCCAGCCTGGCACCGGTGCTGGACTATGTCATCGTGCCCGCCGCCTTGGACGGCGAGCCCGACACCATCGGGCGTTTCCTCGTCACGCGCCAGCCCGGCGTGTCGGTGGTCGAGACGTGGGACAGCATGGGGATGCGGTCCACCGGAAGCCACGATCTCGTGCTCGAGGAGGTCGCGGTGCCGGACACCGACCTCTTGTACCGCCAGAGCGCGGCGGCCCCCGATCCGTACCAGCCCGACGCCAACGCCTGGTTCACGCTCGTCGTCAGCGCGGTGTACCTCGGCGTCGGCCAGGCGGCGCTCGCCGCGGCGCTCCGCTACGCCAACACGCGGGTGCCGACCGCTCTCGGCCGGCCCATCGCCACGGTCGACGCCGTCCAGCGGCGCGCCGGGCGCGCCGATCTGGCCCTGACGGCCGCGCGCGCGCTGCTCCACCAGGTGGCCGGCATGTGGGACCGCGCGCCAGCCCAGCGCCGCGGCCGCGGCGCGGACGTGGTGGCCGCCAAGATCCACGTCACCAACGCCGCGATCGACGCCGCCGGCGAGGCCATGCGCATCGTCGGCGGCGCGGCCGTGCGCCGCGACCTGCCGCTGGAGCGCCACTTCCGCGACGTCCAAGCAGGGCTGTTCCACCCGCCCTCGGACGACCAGGGACTGGCGCTGCTCGGCCGGCTGGCGCTCAGGCGGGTGGCCGACGACGACGGGGCCACGCCGCCCCACGGGTAGGGACGAAGTCCGTCACGCCGAGCGCGCACGGCGACGGGTCATCCGGAGCCGCCGTCGGTCGCGCGCACGCGGTACACCCCGCCCCCGAGGTCGGTCGCGTACACCTCGCCCGCGGCGTCCTCGCCGAAGCTGCTGATCGCGAGGCTCGAGTCGAGCAGCGGCACGGATCGCCAAGCACCGGCCGAGTCGCGCGCCGCGCCCCACACGCGCCCCGAGCAGTAGTCGGCGTACAGGTATACGCCCCACAGCGCCGGGGACGCGGCGCCGCGATACACCGTCCCCCCGGTCACCGCGCAGTTGCCGTCCTCGTGCGGGTACGAGAGGATCGGCGCGACGGTGACGATGGCGCTGTCGCAGTCCGGGTCTTCGCGGTAGCAGCCGTCGGCCTCGTAGATCGGCCAGCCGTAGTTGCGCCCGCCGGCGTCGCCCGCGGGCTGGTGGTCGATCTCTTCCCAGGCGCCCGCGCCGACGTCGCCGATGAACAGGTCGCCCGTCAGCCGGTCGAACCCGAAGCGCCACGGGTTGCGCAGGCCGTACGCCCAGATCTCGGGCAGGAAGTCAGGGTCGGCGGCGAAGGGGTTGGACGCCGGGATGCCATACCGTCGGTCGGCGGCCGGGTAGGGCGGGTCGGCGTCGACGTCGACGCGCAGGATCTTGCCGAGCCATGTGCCGGGGCGTTGGGCGTTCGCCCGGTGGTCGGTGCCGCCGTCGCCGAAGCCGATGTACAGGTAGCCGTCGGGGCCAAACGCGAGGTGCCCCCCGTTGTGGTTGGCCGCCGGCTGATCCTGCCTGAGCAGCACCGACTCGGCCGACGCATCGACCACCGCCGTTCCAGCCGGCGCGCGGAACACGCCGACGACCGTGTCGCCCTCGCCGTCGGTGTAGTCCACGAACAAGCGATCGTCGGCCGGGTAGCGCGGGTGGAACGCCAGGCCGAGCAGGCCCTGCTCGGACGCGTCGTCGGTGACGCGGTCGCGGAGGTCGAGGAAGGCCGGCTCGGCCACCGTCCCGTCGCGCACCACGCGCACGACGCCCTGCCGCTCCACCACGAACAGCCGGCCGGAGCCGTCGCCCGCATCGACCACGGCCACCGGATCGTCGAGCCCCTCCACCAGAGGCTCGAGGGCGACGGCAAGGTCGGACGGCGGCCACGGACGCGCACGGGCGGTCGCCGGCGGTGCGGGCAATGCGGTCGAAGCGCGGGTGCCCGTGCCGGAAGGCGCCGCCGACACCGTCGCGGACGGCGCCGGTGTCGCCGTGCCGACCGCCGTGGAGGGTGGAACCTCGATCGGCGCGGTCGCGGCGACCGGCGGCGTCGGCGACCCGGGCGTCGCCGGGCGGTACGGCAGGTCGTCGGGGCGGCACCCCGTGCTCAGCCCGATCACGCCGACCAGCGCTGCCGTGACGGCGATGTGCGGCGGGCGCATGTTCACGGTGCGCCGGGCGGCGGCTCCGGCGCAGGTGGGGCAGGCTCGGGAGGCGAGGGCGGGGCCGGTGGGTCGGCCGGCGGCGGGGCCGGCGCGGGTGACGACGGCGGAGGCGGCTCGGCGGGCGCCTGGGGCTCAGGCGCGCTCGCCGGGGGCGCGG
>QEVT01000203.1 GCA_003576755.1 bacterium
GATGCCCGCGACGAAGGCCCCGCGGGCGCCGGCGCGCCCGGCCCCAGCGCCACCACCCCGCCCACGTCGACCCCCGACCCGTTCGCCGACCGCGGCGCGCCCGCGCGCCTCGAGATCCCCGCCATCGAGGTCGCCGCCGACCTCGAGCGCCTCCAGCCCGACGGCGACGACCACATCGCGGCGCCCGAGGCATGGGAGAACGCGGGTTGGTACGAAGCCGGCTTCTACCCCGGCGAGCCCGGCAGCGCCATCGTCACCGGCCACCTCGACACCGACCGCGGCACGCCGGCCGTGTTCTGGCGCCTCAAGGACCTCCGGCGCGGCGACCGCGTCGAGGTCGTCTACCCCGACGGCGACCGGTTCGCGTTCGAGGTCGAGGACAAGCAGGTGCTCGACGCCGACACCGTCGCCGGCGACGTGTACCAGCGCCTGTTCGACGGCGGCGGCGAGCCGCGTCTCAGCCTCATCACGTGCGACGGCGCGTGGGACGCCGGGCGCGCCACGTATGCCAAGCGCCTCATCGTGTTCACGCGCCTCGTCGAGGGACCCGGCGGGACGCCGCCGCCGGGCGGCTAGCGCGGCCCGTGCCGGGGCGCCGCGGCCGTCCTGGCTAGCTCGGCGCCTCGAACCCCGCCCCGATCACGTGCTCGGTGCCGTGGATGATCACGAACGCCTTCGGGTCGACGTCGTAGACCGCCTGCTTGAGGTACGTCGCCTGCGTCGGGTCCATCGCCACCATCAGCACCGTCCGGTCCTCGCCGGTGTACATCCCCTTGCCGGGGAGCGCCGTCACGCCGCGGCCGAACGTCTGCATGATGCGCTGCGCCACCTCGTCGCCGTGGGCCGTGATGATGTGACCGAGCTGCTCGTGCCGCCGCGGCAGGTGCAGGCCTTCCTGGATCGTCCGACCCGCCGACTGCAAGAGCTCCATCGGCGTGCGCAGGCCCGCCTCGTCGAACACCTCGCCGCGCGTCTGGCGCAGGCCGACGGTCAGCCAGCCGATCGCGAACAGGAGCACGTTGAACGCCAGCCCCACCGACAGCACCACCTCGCCCGGGATCCACCCGATGCTCGCGTGCTTGAGGAACTCCTCCACCGACCGCGCCGGCGTCGGGTGAAGGAGGATCTTGTTGAGCCACGCGATGGCCAGGAGCGCGAGGATGTACTGGTAGTTGCGCCGGAACCGCCGGCCCACCGCCTCCCACGTCGAGATCGGGTACTTCGGGTGCAGCAGGCTGTCCGCCATGCTCCCCGCCCAGTCCGCCCGCGGCTGGTGCGGCGGCGCCAGCATCGCGGCGAAGAAGTTGACCTCCATCAGCCGCACCCGCAGCGCCCACAGCTCGTAGTAGCGGTAGCGCCGCGCCTCGATGATGAGGAAGAGCGTCACCATCAGCGTCATGATCGGGATCATCACGTGCAGGTGCGACGCCGTGCTGCCGAACGTCAGCGACAGCGCCGCACCCGTCGTGATCACCGCCCAGTTCGTCGTCATGTCCAGCCGTTGCCGCCACACGTTGGCGCGCGTCACCTCGGCGCGGTAGAAGTGGATCATGGCGTTGGCGAACTCGCTCGAGCCCAGGCGGACGCCGCCGAAGACCCATGGCGACCCCGGCGCGGCGCCGGGGATCGGCCCCGGCGTCGCCGACGGCGCATCGGCGCCCGCCGCGGAGGCGCGCGGTGCCGAGGGCTCCACGGCGGGCGGAGCGTCGGCGTCGGGGGCTGGGTGCGGCATGCGGACCTCCGGCAAGGTGCTCAGGCGGCGGCCGGCGCGAACGCCGCGACGTCGGGAGGGGTCGTCTCGGGCGCCGGCCACGGGCGGCGCTCCTGGGGTGCGATCGCCGCGGCCGGCTTGAGCCACAGCCCGAGCACGCGACCCGCGACGGCGCGCAGCACATCCTGCGCCAGGCCGACGTCGGCGCCGCTGGGCGCGGCCAGGATCGCGTCCGCCAGGTCCAGCGCCACCCCGATCGCCGCCGGCGTGTCGAGATCGTGCTCGATGGCCGCCGTGAACCGCGGCCCGAAGCTCGCGGCGTCGAGCGCCGTGCCGTGCCCCGGCGCGCGCGCGGCCGCCGCGTGCAGCTTCTGCGTCCAGGCATCGGTCTCGGCCAGCCGCCGGGCGTCCCACTCCCAGGCCTCGCGGTAGCCGTGCCGCAGCAGGTACAGCCGGATGGTGTCGGGCTCCCACGCGGCACGCAGGTCGCGCACCATGACCAGGTTGCCGAGGCTCTTGCTCATCTTCTCGCCGTCCATGCGCACCATCGCGGTGTGCACCCACCACCGCACCCACGGCCGCGCCGGCACCAGCGCCTCGCTTTGCGCCATCTCGCACGCGTGGTGCGGGAAGGCCAGGTCGGCCCCGCCGCCATGGATGTCGACCCGGTCGCCGAGCAGCGCGAGCGCGAGCGTCGAGCACTCGATGTGCCAGCCGGGGCGGCCCGGCCCCCATGGGCTGTGCCAGGCGGGCTCGCCCGGTGCCGCCGGCTGCCACAAGACGAAGTCCAGCGGGTCGTCCTTGCGCGGGTCGTCGGGGTGGTTGCCGCGCGCGTTGGCGGTGGCGAGCATCTCGGCCCGGTCCATCCCGGTCAGCCGCCCGAAGCCGGGGTCGGCGTCGACGCGAAAGTAGACGCCGCCGTCGCGCGCGTAGGCCAGCCCGCCGTCGACGAGCCGCGCGATGTGGCCCAGCATCGGCGCGACGTACGCCGTGGCACCGGCGTACACGTCGGGCGGGCGCAGGTTGAGGGCGGCGAGGTCGTCGGTGAAGCGCGCCGTCCATTCCATCCCGAGCTCCCGCCAGCCCACGCCGAGCTCGCGCGCGCGCCGGACGATGTCGTCGTCGATGTCGGTGACGTTCTGCACGTAGCGCACGCGCCAGCCGTGCGTGGTCTCGAAGTGGCGGATGAGCACGTCGAACACGCAGTACGTGAACGCGTGGCCCAGGTGGGTCGTGTCGTACGGCGTGATGCCGCAGACGTAGACCCGTACAGGGCGCCCCGGCTCGGGACGGAAGCGCTCCAACTGTCCGGTCGTCGGATCGTACAGGCGCATCGCGCAGGACCTCGTCGCGGGAGTGGGAGGCGGATGATGGGGGATGGGCGGGCCGGGAGTATAGTCGCCGACGCCCGCGGCCCCCAAAATCCACCGCCCGGCCGCCCGGCCGGGCGCGGCTGCGCCGCCCCGGCAGTTGCGCTAGAATTGCGGGCATGACGGATGCGCTCCCCCACCGCCCGGCGCCGTCCCACCGCACCGGCCCTGCCGCATCCCGGGCCCGTCGGTGGCGGGCGCTCGCCCCCGCCCTCGTGACCGCCGCCGTCGCCGTGGCCTGCGACGCGGCCACCCCGATCCCCCCGGTGTCGCCGAGCCGGCTCGAGCTCACCCCGATCGCCGGCGGCCTCGGCGTCGTCCCCACGGGCACCGCCACGCCCGGGCCGTCGCCGACGCCGACCTTGGCCACCACGCGCGTCGTGCCGCCGCTCGAGCCGCTGACCGTGCCCGAGGGATTCGGCATCGGCGTGTTCGCCGACCGCGTCGGGGCCGTCCGGCACCTTGCCGTCGCCCCGAACGGCGACGTGTTCGGGAGCATCGCCGCCCTCGACCGGGTCGTGGTGTTGCCGGATCGCGACGCCGACGGGGTCGCCGATCGGGTCGACGTGTTCGCCGAGGACGCGGGGCTCGGCAAGCCCTCGGGCCTCGCCTTCGCCGGCGACTGGCTCTACGTGGCCGGCGACGACCGGATCTCCCGGCTGCCGTATCGGGCGGGCGAGACCACGGCCGCCGGCCCGCCCGAGCTCGTGGTCGACCTCCCGGCCGGGGGCGTCGTGCCGGGCCACGGGCTGGCCGTCGGGCCGGACCGCAAGCTCTACGTGTCGGTCCCCGCCGGCTGCGACGCGTGCGTCGAGACCGACCCGCGCCGCGCCGCCGTGCTGATCTTCGACCCCGACGGCGCCAACCCGCGGCTGTCGAGCACGGGCGTGCGCGCCACCCTCGCGCTGGCCTTCCACCCGCGCACCCGCGAGCTGTGGGGGGCAGACATCGGCCGCGAAGGGCTCGGCGACGACGCCCCGCCGGACGAGATCAACCGGCTCGTCGCGGGCCACTTCGGCTGGCCGATGTGCTACGGAGGGCGCCGGCGCGACGCGAGCATCCCCGCCGAGCCCGGCTTCTGCGAGGGCACCATCGCCCCGGCGGTCGAGCTGCCGGCGCACGTCGTCCCGCTCGGGATGACGTTCTACACCGGGCGGCAGTTTCCCGACGACCATTCCGGCGACTTGTTCGTCGCGCTCCATGGTTCCGACAACCGCCGGTCCATTCCGACCGGCTACAACGTCGTGCGCATCCCGTTCGACGACGGCGCGCCCCGCGGCGAGGTCTTCGACTTCGTCAGCGGATGGCTGCGCCCCGACACGCGCCGTTGGGGCAGCCCGGCCGCGCTCGCCGTCGCCGCCGACGGCAGCCTCCTCGTCGCCGACGACGGGGGGGGACGGGTGTACCGCGTCTACCACCACGCCACCAAGGGGGACGAGAGCTCGTGAAGCCACGTGCATGGGGGAGCGGCCTGGCCGCCATCGTCGGGCTGGCGCTGACCGGGGCGCCGGCCGCCGCGCAAGGGACGGTGTTCGTCAACACCACCGAGGACCTGCCGCCCGAGCCGCAATACTGCCTGCCGGCGCAGATCTGCCCGCTGCGCTCGGCCATCGAGCGCGCCGAGGGCGGCGCCACCGTCCGGGCCTGCTACGACGCGACCGAGATCGCCGAGGGCAAGGTCCCCAAGGGGAAGCCCTGCCGCGGCGCCGCCAAGCCGCTGACGACCGCCGACCCGGGCTACGACCCGGCGACCGGCAAATGGGTGTTCGACTTCAGCCACAACCTGCCGTACACGCTCGGCAAGGGTCGCGCCAGGATCGACTTCACCGCCGACATCGACGGCTGGGCCGGGCCGGCCGACAACAAGATCGCGATCGGCCCCGGCGACAACGCCATGGACCACGCCATCGTCATCGAGAGCAGCGAGAACGTGCTGCAGGGGTTCGACGTGCGGGGCGAGTTCACCAACGCCGCCATCACCATCCGTGCCGGGCTCGAGGGCGGCAACGTCGTCGGCAACCAGCTCGGACCCGGCCTGGTGTTTGCCGCCCTGCCCGGCATCGGCGTCCGGATGAGCGGCCCCGAGGTCAAGAACAACCGGTTCGTCGGCAACTGGTGCGGCATCGGGGGCGACGGCACGCGCATCGAGCGCACCCGCGACGACTGCGTGCAGCTCGCCGACGGCACGGCCGGCAACCAGATCGGCGGGCCGGAGGCCAAGGACCGCAACATCTTCGCCGCCAGCGACCTCGGCTCCGGCGTCATCGTCCAGGACATCCGCACCACCGCGAACGTCATCGAGGGCAACTGGTTCGGGCTCGACGCGACCGGCAAGAAGGCCGGCAACGAGGCCGGCATCACCATCAAGCTCGGTGCGCGCGGCACCCGCATCACCGGCAACGTCATCAGCGGCAACGACCAGTCCGGCATCTCGATCTTCGACAACAGCGCCGCCACCGAGATCACCGCCAACACCATCGGCGAGAGCCCCGACGGCTCGACGTGCGTCGGCAACGGCAACTACGGCGTGTCGATGACCGGCTCGGTGGACGACAGCCTCGTGTCGGGCAACCGGATCGCCTGCAACGTCAAGGGCGGCGTCCTGATCAGCGGCGCCGGCTGCCAGAAGAACCGCGTCACCCGCAACAGCATCACCCGCAACAACAACGACGCCATCCGCGTCGCGTCCGGCGCCAACGGCAACATCCGGCTGCCGACGATCAACAACACGACCGCGACACGCGTCGTCGGCGCCGCATGCCCGGGCTGCGTGGTCGAGGTGTTCTCCGACACCGGCGACGAGGCCGAGGTGTTCGAGGGCGAGGTCCAGGCGGACCTGGCGACCGGCCTGTTCATCTTCGACAAGCCCGAGGGGTTCCGGCACGTCTTCGTCAAGGCCGTCGGCACGGACCCGAACGGCAACTCGTCCGGCCTGTCGGTCAAGCGCGCCGTGCCCGTGGGCCGCACCCCGACGGCCACCGCCGTCGTCGTCAGCCCCACCCCGTGGCCGACGACGACGGCGACCCCCGGCACCCCCGGCACGCCCCAGACGCCCGAGGCCACGCCGACCACCGTCGGCATCCGCGATGTCTTCGTGCCGGCCGTCTTCAAGGCGTTTGCCCTGACGGTCGATCGCTAGCCGGCGCCGCGGCCACGTGTTCCGGATCGGCTTGGCGCGCGCTGCGGTGCCGCATCCGCCGCCCGTCGGCGGCCGGCGGGGGGGGCGGTGCGCGGCGGCCGCCGTCGCCGCCTTGCTGACCGTGGCGATCGCGCCCGGCGACCGTCGGCCGCCGACGGGCGATCGGGTGCCGGCCGCCGCCGCAGCCCCGGGCGACCCCGTGCCGCCCTTCGGGCTGGCGCACGTCGACCTCATGGACCTCCACGTGGCTCGCGATCCGTCGGGCGCCGTCCGGCCCGCCGAACGCCTGCCCGCGGCCGACCTCTCCGACCGCTACGCGCGGGCGGGAGCGTCGGGCGCCGGGTGGAATCGCTGGTCGCTGTACTGGGACATGGTCGAGTCCCGGCAAGGGTCCTTGGACTGGTCGGTCGCGGACGCGATCGCCGACCGCGACGCCGCGGCCGGGCTCCGCACGCTCGCCATCCTGCAGGGCACGCCGCCGCACTTC
>QEVT01000204.1 GCA_003576755.1 bacterium
GGAAGCGCACCAGCCGCACGACGATGGAGGCGAACTCGAAGCGCAAGGCGGGCTCCGGCGCGAGGGGCGCGCGCCGGGCTCGGCGCGTGGGGGCTAATCTAGCACAGGGGATGGGGATGGGGAAGAAGCGGCTTGGGATAGGTCATCGAACGCCCCGGCCACTTGCATTGCCCCGCGCCTCACGCGATTGACCGACCGCCGGCAGGCACCTATGCTTCGATGTGGCGGATGCCCGAAGTCACGAAGGAGTAGCCCCATGAGCGAGATGTCGGCGCGAGACGTGCTCAAGTTAGAAATCGAATCTCTGCCCGAAGACCTCGCGGCAGAGGTCCTGGACTTCATCGCGTTCATGCGCCAGCGCCGCACCGAAGAGGCTTTCCTGTGGCAGCAGGCGGTCGCGGCCGAGGCGCGCATGGCCTCCCAACCAGACAACATCCAGACGGTGACACGCTCCGAGTGGGAGTCGCTAACCCAGCGCGAGGGGATCTGAGCGGTGGCAGCGTATCGGTTGCGCTTCGACCGAGTGATTCTCCGACAACTCGACGCGCTGCCCGCAGACGTTCGCGCCGTGGCACGCCGCCGCGGCAGCCTACTGGCAGAACAACCGCGACCACCGGACGCCACTGAGCTTACCGCGCACCCCTGAGGGCGTGACAGAACGTTTGATCGAAGGGCTTCCTGGGAGCGCCGGCATCTTGCCGGCTGGAAGCCGGCGCTCCCAGGATCTGCCACCCGCCCGGCTGGTCTATCGGGTGCTGGACGATGAGGAAGTCATCCTCCTGCTCTACATAGGTCCCAAGACGCCTGGACTTTACGAGCAGCTCGGCCTGGGTCGGGAGCAGTCGTAGGCATCATTCTGCTCCAGTCTTTTCCCCGTGACGCAGGTTGCGCGCCACCAGTTGCACGCTCACCCGCGCCCGGTACGGGGCGAGGAAGCGCACCAGCCGCACGACGATGGAGGCGAACTCGAAGCGCAAGGCGGGCTCCGGCGCGAGGGGCGCGCGCCGGGCTCGGCGCGTGGGGGCTAATCGTGGCCATGGCGGCCGGGAGCTCACGGCCCTGCCGCGGATCCCGCGACCACCTGCCGGATCCACGCCTGGTCCCGCGCATCGGCGGGCGGGCGCAGGTCCTCGTCGTAGGCTACCACCAGGTCAAACCCGGCGCGCTCGTAGACCGCGTGGACGAGGTCGTTCAACGCGACGCGCGGCTCCGCGTCGCCCCGCACGAGCGGCAGGGCCAGGTCGGGGATGCGCTCGCGGAGCCCAAAGAGGAAGACCTCGGCCTTCGGGCGGTCCCAGGCGCGGCTTACGACGATGCGGTAGTCCTCCGGTCCGCTGCCAGGCGGCAGGCGCATCGGCATCGGCGTGCCGGCCCGCAAGAGGTCGATCTCGACCAGGTGCGTGGCGCTGGCCAGCACGGCGAGCCGCCTGCGCTCGTACTGCCAGCGCCCATCGCCGGCGAGCTTGTTCGAGCGCGACAGCAGTTCGATCACGGTGATCACGTGGCTGGTGGCGACGTCGCGGACCTCGAGGAAACGTTCGACGACCTCGCCGGGCATCGGCAGCTCGGCCACGAGGGCCCGTGCACCGGCGGTCGGCGGCGTCGATGCCGTCGCGGGCAGCGTCGCGAGCGGTGGCGCGGCCGGGGCGATGATCAGCACGTCCGGCTTGCCGACCAGCTCCGGCGGCGCATCCACGGCCAGATAGGCCCGCTGTTCGACCGAGACGCGGTAACGCGGCCGGAGCCGCGGACCGAGCTCGTCGGCGATGGCGACGATGAGGCGGGTGTGGAACTCTTCCCAAACGCCGGCTTGCTCCAGGAACGGGTCCATGCCCGGGAATGGAGTTGGCACGACGACCTCCTCCGGTGCCTCCGCGCCGCTCGCCGCAGGCACGGTGCGCGCAGCGGTTCGCCCCACGATTGTAGCATCGAGTCGACGGTGCCTATTGATCGACTTCGGCGGCGATCGGTCCAGCATACCTGTGGCGAATTCGGCCATGGGGGTGGTCGGCGCCCCGGTGGCGTTGCGCGCAGCGCGAACGGAAGGAACAGGCGCTGCGACGGCGCCGACCACCCAAGGTGGGTTTCGGCGACGATCTCGTGGCCGTCATCCAGCGGCAGCACGAGCTCGAGATGCCGCACGTCGGCGAGCGACCAGCCCTCGCGAGCCGGGACGTCGCTTGGCGTGAACCGGAACCGCCCGTCGGCAGCCCCCCGCCCCACGCACCGTCACCCGCACGACGTCGCCGGCCCGCGGCCGCAACGGGCGACCAACGGGCGGCACGCGGCCTGCCCACACCGAGTCCAGTGCCGGCAGCGCACCTCTCTTGGTCACGGTCACGGCGGTCCCCGGCTCCAGGCGAGGGCAATCCGGGCAGCGGAAGGGCGCGGAGAAGTGGACCGGGCGCGAGAACGTCACCGCATGACGCGTGCCTGCACCGCCGGGCGGCACGACCGTCACGGTCACTGTCGTACCGAGGCTGGCCCGCACTTCGAGCCGCTCGGTATCCACCCACACGGTGACATCGGCGACGTCGAACCACGTCGTGAAGGCGATGTCGTCAGCCGCGACGAACCGCAGCTGACCCGTGAACCCGCGGGCGATGTCATGCCTGCCGCTCAAGTTCACTTCCACGTCGCCTACGGCGCCGCTGGCGACCATGCCGAGCGGCTCGTCGTTACATGTCTCACGGTACCTTGACACGCCGACAGGAGGTAAAGATAGATGATCGCGCATGGTCCGAAAGCCTGTGGCCGTTCCGCCGCGTCCGTCGCGGGCGCAGCCGCTGCTATGATCACCCCCCATGCCCGCCCCCACTCCCGCCCCGCACCCCCCCACGCTCTACCTCGCCGTCACCACGCACGGCTACGGCCACGCCACGCGCCTGGCGTCGATCGCCGCGTGCGTGCGCGCCGCGCGGCCCGACGTGCGCCTGATCTTCGCCACGACCGCCCCGCGCTGGCTGCTCGAGGCCTACGTGCCGGGCGACTTCGAGATCCGGCCGGTGGCGCTCGACGTCGGCGTGGTCCAGCCCGACAGCTTGACCAACGACCTGCCCGCCACGCTCGCCGCGCTCGAGCGCTATCGGTCGGACGCGCCGCGCGTGGTGGCCGAGGAGGCCGCGTTCGCCCGCGCGGCCGGTGTCGACCTCGTCGTCGGCGACATCCCGCCGCTCGCGCCGCGGATCGCCCGGGCGGCCGGCGTGCCGGGCTGGATGGTCAGCAACTTCGCGTGGGACTTCATCTACCGCGCGTGGGGCGGCCCGTTCGCGGAGGTCGCCGACTGGATCGCCGCGTGCCATGCCGCGTGCGACCGGCTCTTTCGGCCCCCGCTGTGCGAGCCGACGGCCTCGTTCCCGCACGTCACGCCCGTCGGCCTCACCGGCGGCACGCCGCGCTGGCCCGCGGCGGCGGTCCGCGCCCGCTGGGGGCTCACCGCCCCGCGCGCGCGCATCGCCCTCGTCACGTTCGGCGGGCTGGGGCTGGCGTCGCTGCCCTACGGCCGCCTCGCGGCACACCCCGAGTGGCAGTTCGTCACGTGGGACCGGGCGGCGCCGGACCTGCCCAACCTCGTGCGCGTCGACGACCCGTGCTGGCGCCCGGTCGACCTGATGCCGGTGGCGGGGCGCATGTTCGGCAAGCCGGGCTTCAGCACGTTCTCCGAGGCGCTGCGCGAGGGCGTGCCGATCGTCTCGCTGCCGCGCCCGGGCTTCGTCGAGGCCGAGATCCTGCTCGACGGCGTGCGCGACCACGCGCGCCACCGCATCCTGCCCGCGGGCGACCTGACGGCCGAGGTGTGGGACCGCGTCGTCGCCCCGCTCGACCCGCCCCGAACGGCGGTGCGGCTGCCGATGAACGGGAGCGCCGAGGTGGCGCGGGCGATCGCCGATCAGATCGCGGTGGGCCGCGATGCTCGTGCCGCGCCCCCAGGATCGCCGCGGTGACGCATGGCGCCGCGCCGTGGTCGCCCTGGTTGACGGACAGAGCCGATCACGGCCGTGTCTATCGGCGAATGTGGAGGCGAAGTGCCCATAGGCAGGCCCGATCGTGAAGCGGTGCGCGTGAGATCACGCTGACCTGACTTGGCATCGCCGGAGGCGGGCCAGCGGCTGAGGTCTTCTCAACTGGCCTATCCCCACGATCGTCAGGCAACGGCTTGACAAGCGAGGTATCATAGGCCCATGAAGCGATGGGGGAGCGACGTCGCCCATGCCGAGCGGGGCTGCTCAGGGCGCTCGATACGCCGTCCCGCGGTGCTGGTTGTGGCCGGCTCGGCGTTGCTCCTGACCTCGTGCCAGACCAAGGGCGGGGCGAGAGAAGCACCCGCGAACTCGGCAGGGCCCGAACCGGTGCCGACCGCTACCGTCGCCGCCGTGCCGGACGCCATGGCCATGGCGGCGCAAGATCTGGCGCTTTCCGGGCGCCTGCCCTACGCGGTGGACGTGGCCGGGGGCGAGGTGCCGCTGAGTGGGGCGGCGAGCGAGGCAACCCTCTCCGATTTGCTGGCCGACAAGCGCTACACCGTGCTGCACGCCTTCCCGGCCGTCGCCCGGGACCCGGCCCTGCCGGGTAGTCAGTGTCGAGGCGACGACTGTCGCCAGGTGGAGATCTACGATCACACCGACGCCACCACCGTGGTTGTCACGGTGGACCTGGCAGCCAAGGCGTTGTTGGACGTGCAGGTCTTGTCGGCGGCGGCACCGGCCCTCACGGGCACCCTGGCCGAGGCGACCATGGCCGTCATCTACGCTGACGCGCGGGTAGGGCGCGCTTTGGGCGGCCGCGACTACGAGGTGACCATGGGTCCGGTGGGCACCCGCCAGGCCAGCGGCCCATGCGCCACCCATTGGTGCGTGCTGGTGGATCTGGCACCGGCAGGGGAGATCGATCGCTTCGGCGACGGCGACCGGCTCGTGGTCATCGTCGACGTGGACAACCAACAGGTCGTGGACGTGTTTTGGCGCAGCTCGCTGCGGCACGAGGCGGACCGATGACCGGCGCACCCTGGGGCTGGCGCTGCTTCAACCTCCGGTCGCCCATGGGCATGCGCCGGTCGATGGCATGGGTGGCGACGCTGGCGGCCGCCAGCGGCCTGCTCTGGCTGGGCAGTGGGACGATGGTCCGGGCTGCTCCTACCGTTTGCCTGGATGAAGCCGGCTGGCATGTATGTTACGAGACGACACCGACCGATGGGCTGCGGGTCAGTGACGTGACCTACCGTGGCCTGGCGGCGCTGACCAGCGGCAGCCTGCCGCAGATCGACGTCGACTACAGCGGCTTCACGCTGTTGGACGAGCTGGGAAGCCAGATGATCCCCGCCGTGGGCCCGGTGTCGGTCCGCCGGGATGCTGACGGCCTCGAGCTGGCCCAGACCTTCCAGATGAGCAACTGGCCCCAATGCAGCTCCTATCGCTACGACATGAGCTGGCGCTTCAAGGCCGATGGTCTGCTGGAGCCTACGATGACCGTCTTCGGGCCCGGCATGGAGGGGCCACATACCTATCACATCTACTGGCGCCTGGAAGTGGCTCCCGGGCCAGCCGGCGGCGATCGCTTCGAGTATTGGGACGGCGATTGGCGCCGCCCGATCCAAGAGGGCCAGTTCAGCACGGAGTCGCCGACGAGCCCCGATGGCGACAAGTGGCGCGTGTTGGACGACGACACCGGTTGGGCGCTGCGCCCGGCTGGCGGGTTGCAGGGCGCGGCGGGTTGGGCGTTGCGCCGCGTCTCAGGCCAAGGCGCCATCGACCTGCCGGCCCAACGGCAGGTCGACTTCCCGGGCCAATGGGTCAACGGTGAGCCAATCCAGGATCAATCGCTGGTCCTGTGGTATCGAATGTCCATCCACAAGCCTTCCAACTGCAATCAGGCTATGCGCGTCACCAGCGGGCCGGTGCTGGTTCCGGTGAACCTGGCCGCCGCCACCCCGCCGCCCAGCACCAGCGTCCCGCGCACGTCCACCATCATGGCGCCGACGCCCACCGTGGCATTGCCCACCCCTGAGCCGACGGTGCCGGGGGCGGCGATGGTGCGCGGGCGAGTGTATCTCCAGGGTCGGTCGAACGCGGCGGGGGTGGTTATTGCCGTCAACGGCACACCATCGGCCATCTCTGGTGCCGACGGCGGCTTCGAGCTGGCCGGTGTGCCCCCAGGCCGCATGGCGCTCCGGGCTGATATCGCAGGCTACCTGTGTGCCGGCGGCGACCTGGATGTGGTGGGCGGCGGCTCCCAGGACGTCCGATCGGCCTCTCTGCGTGGCGGCGACGTGGTGCGCGATGACCGGGTGGACTTGCTGGACCTGGTGGCCGTGGCGGCCGAGTACGGCAACCCGGCGCCTGGCGGCTCCCGGGCCGACATCAACCTGGATGGTCTCGTGAACCTGTTTGACCTGGTGTTGGTGGCATCCAACTACCGCATCGTGTGTCCGACAGACTGGTAGCCGGCGTGCCGCTTGGTCGGCAAGCGCCAGCAGGGACATCCAGCACCGGCTCGCGGTCGAAGCCGTAGAAGGCCAGGACCTGGTCGTGGCGGAGGGCTTGGCACCTCGCGTCGACGAAGACGCCGTTCCCGGGAGCGCGGACTCCCAGGCATCCACACGCGTTGGTCAACGGGGCGACCTCTGCGACTTGTCCCCGCCATCAAGGGCCCGATTTCGCGACGGTCGCCCGGCTCCGCGCCGCTCAGCCCCGCGTCGCCGCGTCGACCTTGCCGCCGTCGGCGTCCACCGGCGGCGCGAGCAGCCGGGTCACCGCCGCGAGCTGCTCGATCCGCAGGCGAACCTCGCGGTCGAGCGCATCCTGCAGCTCGGCCTGCCCGGTCCGCTCGGCCTCGGCTTGCCGGAAGCGCAGGGCCGGCAGCGCCCGCTCGATCGCCCGCTTGCGCAGGCGCAGCACGGTGGCGCGCAGCGCGTCGGCCAGGCGCGGCTCGTCCATCGGCGGGTCCCCCGCGGCGCGCGCGATGAGGACGTTGGCGTGCGCGGCGTGGCCGTCGGGCAGCGCGTCCAGCCGGTGCTCGGCCGGCGCATCGGGCGGCGGGGCGCCGCGCGAGGCGTAGCGGACCGCTTCGAGCAGGTCGTGCTCCATCGGATGGCCGAAGTCGTCCGGGCCGAGCGGCGGCTGCCCGCCGGCGTCGAGCGACCGGTCGAGCGCGCGCAGCCGGCGCGGGTCGACCAGCAGCATCCCGAGCAGCCATGCCGCCACGGTGTCGCGGGGCGGGGCGGACGGTGCGGCCGCCTCTGCCGTGGGGGGATGCCGGCGGCTCGCCGCCGTTTCGTCCGCCGCGCCGCCGGCCGCCCCGCCCCGCGCCGCGCGCGGCTCCAGTCCGGCCGCCTCGACCTCCAGAGGGACCTCCGGTGGCAGTCCCTCCACCGCGTCGAGGTCGAGCGGCACGGCCTCCGCGGCCCAGTCCGGTGGCGCGCCGACGTCGGTCCCGGCGCGGTCGCCGTAGACCGTGGCGTCGGCGACATCGCCCACGTCGTCGTCCGGCCCTCCGCCGTCGATCGCGCCGCCGTCGATCCCGCCGCCGGCAGGTCCCGGCCCAGGGCTCGAGGGTCGAGCACGCCGCTGCGCGCGGCCGGGACCCGCCGCGGACGACGCAC